>NYVT01000063.1:0-22413 GCA_002684675.1 Deltaproteobacteria bacterium | reverse complement strand
ATAGTATAGCCGAAACATTAGAGCTCTGTCCCCAAAATCTGCAAAATGTACGACTGGATCTGGTACAGCGAGGACTTTTGGGTGCTGTTCGGCCATCGCCATCATTTCTTTACGAATCAATTCGGGCTCGGTTCCATAGGCAACCCTTATGGTACGACGGACGCGTGGATCTTTGTAGGACCAGTTTGTGACAGTCTGACTGATGAACTCTGAGTTTGGTATGATCAATGAGGCATTATCATAGGTCTGTACCAGGGTTGAGCGAACGTTGACTTTTTAACAACTCCCCAGATCCCGTTGATTTCAACAACGTTTCCTACTTGGATCGGTCGTTCGAACAGCAGAATCAGCCCACTGATAAAGTTATTGAAGATATTTTGTAGGCCAAAGCCCAAGCCGATACCCACTGCTCCAAAGGCAACCGCCAAAGAAGCACTGTTTACACAGTAGCGATTTCAGTTGGCCCAAGCTTGGCCAGTGAAATCTCCTACTTTTCAAAGAGCATTTCCTAACGGCGTTCCTCCAGGCGCCTCTAAAGTTGTTCCAGCAATTCTTTGTTCTCATCCCGAGCCGCTTGTAGATGAGTAATCTCCTCTTTTTTGATCGTAAGTAGTTGATCGAGATTTTTTCGGTTGTTTCGTTGCGTCAGACTAATCTTGTCGACGAGTATCAGTAGCGAGTCGGGAATACTGGCCTGAGGCCGGCTTTTCAACTCGTTAACCTGTCGTTGATAGACCTCTTGGCGAACTTGTGCACGAAGTTGGCGTTCTTCCAGGGGTTGTATGGACTGGGCCCCCTGAGAGACGGCTGTTTCAAGCTCTTAAAGAGCCTGCTGTTGTCAAGCGATTCCCTGGCTCAACTCATCAATGGTCGTACTACTAACTAACAAAAGGTTACGCAGTGTAGGGGTCTGCAATCGATGAAGACTGAGTTGCTAAGCCAGTCGTTGAGTGTCCAGCTGCAATTGACTGAGTTCAACATTCAGCCGATTGGCGATGCCATCCTCCATCATTTGAGTCTGCTGGAAAGACTCCTGAAGCCTTGATTGATGCTGTAGATTCCCGTCCGTTTCAGAGGTTTGTTGTGCTCTGATGAGCGATGGGGCGATTGATAGAAAAACGATCAATAACCAAATACATACCCATGCAATGGGAAATGCCGACTGGCCAGTCGTTCGAATAGTCATTTGTGATCTTGAGGATTTTAATTCAATCTTGGTGAGCCAGACCCGAGAGTGTATGGGTTAGGAAAGTGGTTTGAGATTGAGGTCGAAGTAAGAAAATTACAACCAATTTTGCATTCTATGAAAACTTCCTGGGCAGGAGGATGGACTTTTGCAGCAACTGTGGGTATGAAACTGAGTGTTTTACCTTTTATCTATTTTCGATTCCGGAGAATTCATGCTGAACCCGACCCAAAAAGACATTCAGGATTTGCAGAAAGAGTTTGAAGACGATGCTCGGGAAAGAGCAAAGGAAATTTCACAAAGTGAGCAACTCGATACTGAACTGATGAAAAAAAGAGAAGCTGGTGAGATTGGTGTCAGCCACGGGACTGACAATTATGTCAGCTTCCTGATGATTGGCCTTGCTCTCTTTGTATCTTTAATACTGTTACTGGCAACCTTTGGTACTCCTCAAGTCTGGCTTTGATAGATTGAGCAAGCTAGAGATGTTTGGTCGACAGACGCTGCTCGTATTTCTCATCGTCCTGTTGTTTTCATCTTGCCATAGCGGACGATTCTACGACTGGTGCGTTAAGCGTGATTTTCCAAGAGTTTGTGAAAAGTATTTCTGAGTGGTTTGAATGCGTATTGGGATCCTCTGCGCAATTCCTGAAGAGTTGCGACATTTCTCTCCAAGTTCACTGCCTGTGGCTCGATTAGGAGGGAGAGATTATTTTCAAGGGAAGCATGGTTCCCATGAATTGACTTTGGTTGAATCTGGCATTGGTAAGGTCAACTCTGCCGTGGCCTCGACTATGCTAATCCAGCACTTCAGTTGTGAACTACTGATCTTTTCTGGGGTTGCTGGTGGTTTGGACCCAAGTCTACAGATTGGGGATCTGGTGATTGCGGATGAATTGTGGCAACACGACTACGGGACCATCATTGACCAAGAGTTGATTGCACATCGAGCTGGTACTCTGCCAATAGGACTTCCAAAGGAAAATCCACCTTTCAGACTGGATGAGGAACTGAAGGTCAAGATCCAGCAAGCTCATCCTGATGCCTACTTTGGTAGGATCCTCTCCGGAGATACNTTNCTCAATTGTAAAGAAACCCGCNAACAACTNTTCGAAAAATTTCAAGCNCAGGCNATAGAAATGGAAGGCGCTGCTATTGCGCAGGTTGCCGCACAATTCGGTGTTCGATGTATGATCGTCCGAAGTTTGAGCGATCTTTCTGGAGAAGACAGTATGGAAGACTTCCCCACCTTCCTGAAAGAGGCCGCTGCTANGAGTTACCGTGTCGTGAACGCCATCCTCGAAGTACTGTAAGCGCTCTCTTACAAGTTACACACCAAGAGATTTAATCATGTCCTTACCGAATCATCTTGATTCGATTACTAGTTTTCTGGCGATGGAGATCTTTGGGCGCGCCCAGGAACTNGAAAAACAGGGCCATAGTATTCTTCATCTAGAATTTGGAGAGCCAGACGTTTCACCGCCTCCAGTGGTTGGTCAGCGACTCCAACAGGTTGCTAATCAACATTTTAGTTACACCAACACCTGCGGTATTGCAGAGTTGCGTGAGGNGGTTGCGCAGCGGCACACTCAGCTTTACCAAACCCCAGTACGACCAGAGCAGGTATTGATCTCGAATGGGACCTCCCCACTACTGTTCCTTGCTCTCCGTCTGATTGCTNCACCTGGTAGTGACATCTTACTCACCGATCCGNGTTACGCTTGTTATGACAACCTGATCTTGATGGCAGGGCTAAACCCAGTGAGAGTACCCTTGCATCTTGAAGATGGATTCCAGCTGAAGTCAGAAGTGGTCNAGCAGTGCCTCACGAAAAATACCAGGGCGATTTTACTGAACTCCCCTATGAATCCAACGGGAACAGTCTTAGACAAAGCTTCCATGCATGCGATTGCAGAGCTTGGCTTGCCGGTTATCTCAGATGAAATCTACCTAGATCTAAGTTACGACGCAGCACCACTTTCGTATTTGCGATTCTCAGAGAATGCTTTGATCCTTCATGGCCTTTCAAAATCCTATGGGATGACAGGCTGGCGGATGGGGTATTTGATTCTACCAGATGAATGGATGCCGATAGCAATCCGGATGCACCAAAATCTGATGATTTCAGCGAACACCTTGATGCAAGAGGTGGCACTGGCTGTGCTGCAGGATGATGGAGGAGCACTAGANAGAAATCAGCNGGAGTTCCGGCAGCGTCGAGATATGTTTNTACAGACACTCCGCAGCCATGGGCTGGATCCAGGCTATGACCCAAGTGGAGCATTTTATGTTTTCTTTCGCTATCGAAAGGCAATNCCATCGCTAGAGATGGCATTGCAGATTCTGGAAAAAACTGGAGTTGCTTTAACACCCGGAAGTGATTTTGGTCCTGCGGGTGAAGGCTTTTTGCGCTTTAGCTATGCCAATGNCTCAAGCGTGCTNGTAGAAGCTGTGAAACGTCTGGCTCAGAGTGGGTTACTGAGCGAATAGTCTTCAAGATAAGGTGAAAAGTACATGAACTAACCGTACTCANTGCCTGGATTTCTTGAATACGTGAAATCAAGNAGGGAGGAGTTTTCNAGGGTTNAAAAGATTCAATGGATCCAGAGCCTGCTGNATTTNTCNCATCATTTCTATAGNTTCTCCGTGTTCAGNGCGCATGTAGTGAATTTNACCTATCCCGNCGNCCCATGCTTACCGGTGCAGGTTCNCCACATTTTCAAAGCCCGCTCAATCAAACGATCATTTAACCGCTGAAACTGCTTCAAATCTTCTGCCTTGTTGGTTTGACGTGTCGATNTCGGCCCCGAGTTTGGAGTATGCACTGCGCCACTCAGTAAATAGGCANACAAATATCGGTANGCNAACCCTCACAACCNAGCTTGAGAGCCATCGCAGCATGNTAGGCATNATGTAGTGCATCCCATNGTTTCTTTTGTTCNTCTTNATCGGTGTCCNAACGNAAGCTTACCCCAACATTTTGACCAGTNAGATCTCTGCCCAATTGCGACTGTTCTTCCACCTAGCGTTGCGTTCCATTGAATTCAAAGAAAAGAGTGNGTTTTTTGGGATAGTCTAGGTTGGAATATTGATTCAGTTCATCCATTTGAACCTCATCTAGTAACTCTGCACGTGCTATCAGTAGCACGGCTTGCATNACAGAGATAACCNTNTTGACTGCTCCAGCGAGAGTTCCAAAANAGCATANAGCGGCAGAGATTGATGTAACCAGCGTGCATCGCTTACTTTAGAGAGGCGATCGCCCAGTNGTGCATTTGATTCCGANAAANAACTGCTAAAAGTGTGTGTCTTGCGGCTTTTGTTGTGGGAGATTCTCCAGAATGGGTTTACTGTAGAAAGCTAGATTGTCAGTTTATTNACTTTTTCAGTGGCCATACCAATTCTTCGTAGTTCCCGTCTCGCCATGCCCTTAATCGTAGGTACTCNCGGAAAACATCAGGTTTGTAAATCGACTTCCCCAGCAGCATCCGCACGCATTCCTGAATGCCTTCGATAATGGAAGGATGGGGGTGTATCAATTCTGCTAATTCACCAATCCCTTTTTGCATGGAGATCAGTAGGGCTACAGCCTGAATAGCACTGGAGGCATGCTCTCCAATAGCACGCATCCCAAGAATTCGCATCTCCTCGTCATCTGTTACTACAATCTTGAAAAAGCCTTCGCTATGGCGCATTGCGATGGCGCGTGGAATGCAGCGGTAATCGAAAGAAGCTACTCGAAAGGGTGCCCCTGCTTTACGAGCCTGTGTTTCATTCATTCCCACTCCAGCAACCTCTGGAGCGAGGAACATAATGGTAGAGATGTTTTCGTAGATCAAAGGTCGGCTGGGTTGACCAAAGATTTTTTCCACGGCATGTCTGCCTTCGAGTTCTCCTACATTAACAAGGGCGATATCCGCAGTCATGTCACCCACAGCGAAGATGTTGGACAGGTTTGTGGATGTGTCATCATCATCAATGCAGCCTGCTCGATCCAGTCTCACTCCTAATTCACGGGCTCCGGTGTTTTCAATGTTGGGTACCCGACCAATAGAGATCAGTGCTCGTTCAACTTGATGGGTTTCTTCACCTTGCGGAGTCCCGATAACGTANTCAACTTCTCCATTAACAATCTTCATAGAGAGTAGAGAGGATTGTCGATGGATCGTCACCCCACTTTGTTCAAGATTACGCTCTATAATTTTGGTCAGGTCCACATCTTCAAAGGGAAGAATACGTTCATCTCGTGCTATCAAGCGGACATCCGTGTTCCCAAAATTCGAGAAAATACTGGCAAACTCACAGCCAATCACCCCAGCCCCNACAATGATCAGACTCTTCGGGAAGGAACGAAGACCACTCATGCCGTCACTAGTNATGATTATGCGCTCNTCTACANCGACATTGGGTAGCATCCGAGGACGGCTACCGGTAGCAATGATGGTNTAGTCTGCTTGTACTTCGTAGGGTTCAAACTCACCTCGCATTTCGATCTTATTTGGTGTGAGTAAACGACCACTTCCCTTGACGAAACGGAAGTTTTCTCCATCACGATGAACAATTTGTCGCAAGTGCTCTTCCAACTGAGCAGAACGTTCGTAGACGGCATTATCAACCTCTTCCAAGATACTGCCAAAGGGGATNTGGGGCATTTTCATTCCATAGTTGTCCAACTTATGATGCATGGAGGCAATTTCCTTTGAGAGTTCCCAGAACGTCTTGGAAGAAAGCGCTCCGTTGTAAACACCTGCTCCTCCCAATCGGCTTCTCTCCACGAGAATGACTTTCTTGCCAAAATCAACTGCACGCATTGCCGCAGCATAGCCCGAAGGTCCTCCTCCTAGAACGCACAAGTCGTAATTTTCCATCCCTTTCTCCTTTGCCGATATTGATCAATCTGTGTTGACTTGACGAAGTGAATTAATCCAGTTCCTGTGCAGTGCGTAGCAGGTCTGTATAGTGTTCTGCTCGACGGATCAGTTGAGCTTGTCCATCTTGCACCAAAACTTCCGCTGGCCGTGGCCGAGAATTATATTGGGAACTCATGGAGAAACCGTAGGCTCCAGCATCAGCAATCACAAGGCAGTCTCCCACTACGGTTTTTGGCAGGTCACGTTGGATATTGCCTTGATCTACACTGAAAAAATCACCAGTTTCGCAGACATTTCCCACCACAGCCACTGTCTCGAGTTCATCCTCCATTCGGGAGGCATTCCAGATCCTGTGATATGAACCATACATTGTTGGACGCACCAAGTGATGAAAACCTGAATCAGTGCCAACGAATTGATATTCGGGAGTTTGTTTACGGTTAGTGACGCTCAGCAGCAGAAATCCAGCTGGTCCNACAAGATAACGCCCAGGCTCTANTTTCATTGAGAGAGGGCGGCCGTATTCCNTGCAGAATTTTTCAAATCTCTCCGTCATCTGTTGGCCCAGTGCATTTACATCCATTTCTTGTTGTTCAGGACGATAAGGAATGCCAAAGCCTCCCCCAAAATCGATGAATTCCAGTTTGGTGAAGCGTTCCGCGAGCGCAAGAATCATCTCCATCGCCTCTAACATTGGTTCTGGCGCAAAAATGCCAGTACCAATGTGGGACTGAATCCCAATGATGCGTAGGTTATAGCGTTGAGCCAGTTCTTGAACCTGCTCCAGTTGATTGTAGTAGATACCAAACTTGGAGCGTGGTCCTCCTGTGATACAGTGAGCATGATGCCCAGCACCGACTCCCGGATTAACTCGTAATGAGATGTTTTGTCCAGAATAGCGCTTTCCAAAGTGTTCCAGCGTTAGTAAAGAGCCAATGTTGAGTGGAACCTCATTTGCCACACAGAAATCCAATTCTTCAGGAGCCGTATTGTTGCCTGTGAACAAAATTTGTTCCGGTCTGTAACCGCAGTCGAGTGCNAGTTGCACTTCAAAGGGAGAGACAGCATCAATCCAAGCTCCTTCTTCCCTCAAAATCTTGAGGATTGAAGGATTGGAGTTGGCCTTCATTGCGAAGTGTAACTGCAGTCTTTGCTTTTGATGTAACGCCTCAAAGCAGTTCAGCAGACGGCAACACTGACTCCGAAGGGAGTCTTCTTCATAGACATAGAGAGGAGAGCCAAAGTTGGTACGAAGGGCTTCTGCACTCAGTCCACCGAGGTAAAGTTGGTTGTTCTGAATCTCCATGTTTTCTAAGAGGCATGAGGTGATCAGGATTNTTGATACAAAGCCGGAGGGCTTACANTGATTTTGAGAAGAANTCCAGCATCTTGTNGATAGTAGATCTGGAATGAAAAATTTCTATGTTGATAGAAATCGAAANTCAGGGCAACTTCAAGTCGACCCAGACTAGGCGGTGATCAGAGCTTGGTTTGAGCCAGGCTGCCTCGGTTTCATCGGGTTTGGGCCAGAAAACTCCGCTNCGCAGAATTTCCAGTTCTTGAGTCGGGAGTACATAATCAACTCGTAACCCCCAAGCAGCGGTGTCTTCAGCAGGATTTCCCCTGTGCGGAGGATTTTGGNGTTTCTGGAATTTNCCACCTTTGCTACGAGGAACTTTTTTNTCCAGCCAGACGGCAGGATGAATACGTTTATGCTCCAATAATTGGCTAATCGCTTGATTGTAACTATCACCATCAAAGGGATCTGCGTTCAGATCGCCGAGAACAACAAANAGATCTTCAGAATGCAGGCCACCAGANTTACCTGCATCATCAATCAGATAATTAGCACGCTCCCCACCACTTAGGTAGTCACTCCANAGACGAATCTCGTCATGATTTCGCCGACTATTGCGGTTTTCTGGCCCATCAAAAACTGGTGGTGTTNGGTGTGAAAGTAGTAGATGCAATTGATGCTCATGAACCCAAACAGGGACATCCACATGGTTCTTGGAAGAGAGTCGCAGAATGGCCAATTCATCTTTAGAATACCAGTCCCCTTGTCCCAGTCGGTCAGGGTGATCTGGTAACAAAGCGCCNGGAAGATCGCGCCAGAGAAATTTCTGGAAAGTCCGAATATTCTCTCTCTCCAACTCGTATTGGGAGAGAAGAACAAAAGCGTACTGGCCTGGAAAGTNNCCAAATCCAAATGCATCCCCTGGACAATCTAGCCTCCCATCANGATCTAGGTCAAAANCACTGGGTATCCCTGTGTTGGAAGGAGCGACATAGACATGAGAATAGGAAATCGGCTCCAACTCATGTTGTGAACGCTGAAGATAGTTGCTTTGCAACAAGTCCACGGATTCGCCAGACTCATCAAAGTCAAACTCGTTGAGCAGTACAATACTGGGGCGAACTTTCTGGAGAATCGCTGCAATATTTTGTAGTTGGAGATCTGATTTGGAGTGTAACCGTTGCTTCAAACCGTAGGGTTGCTGAGCACTTAAAGCAACATTGAAGGTGGCAATTCGTAGAGTCTTTTCGGAATTGTCGCCAAAATCAAAGCGCGAAGGCACCTGTAGTCCAATCTGGAAAGAACCCTGCAAACCATGGCAGGTAATCATTAGTAGACAACCAAGGGGGCTGGCCCATCTCAGGCTTCATCTTTGCTTTTTTCATGCTTGACAGATTGCCATTGTTGTAGCTGGGTTTGACGAAAAGCTGAGAAGTTACCGGCTAAAATGGCAGCTCGAGAATCACGCATCAATTGCAAATAGAAGTGTAAATTGTGCAGAGTGTTTAAGCGCATGGCGAGAATCTCATTGCACTTGTAAAGATGGCGCAAGTAAGCTCGGCTGTAATGCTGGCAAGTATTGCAGTTACAATTTGGATCTAGCGGGCGTTCATCCTCACGATACTTAGCTTGCTTAATGGTGACCTTGCCCTCGGAAGTAAAGAGGTTGCCGTTTCTGGCATTTCGAGTAGGCATCACACAGTCAAACATGTCTATCCCAGCTTCAATTCCCGCCAAGAGGTCCTCTGGTTCTCCGACCCCCATCAGGTAACGAGGATTTACTGCAGGCATCTCATGAGCAACGTGGTCCAGAACGTAGTACATTTCTTCTTTGGACTCTCCGACACTAAGACCACCCAATGCATAACCGTCAAAGCCAATCTCAGTCATCTGTTCTAGGCTTTGACGACGCAGATCCAGTTCGCCACCTCCTTGGACGATGCCAAAGAGTGCATGGTCAGTTTTTCGCGCTTCTTTGCAGCGCCTCGCCCAGCGAGTTGTGAGTTCTAATGACTCTTGCAATTTTTCACGACTAGCCGGCAGTTCGGGACATTCATCAAAAACCATCATGATGTCAGAACCAAGGTTTTCTTGAATTCTAATCGAAATCTCTGGAGTCAACCAGAAAGAGCTTCCGTCCAAATGACTTTGGAAGTGGACTCCCTCTTCACTCCGCTTGTGTAGTTTGGCAAGGGAGAAGACTTGATAGCCTCCACTATCTGTTAGAATCGGCCGATCCCAGTTCATAAATTGATGTAGACTACCAAGCTTTGCAATCAAAGTATCACTAGGCCGTAAATGCAAATGATAGGTATTCCCAAGAATAATTTCTGCTCCAATATCCTTCAACTCCTCGGGAGTCATGGCCTTGACGGTACCAAGCGTTCCCACGGGCATAAAGATCGGCGTATGTATCAGACCTCTGGGGGTTTCTATCTTTCCAGCGCGTGCTTTGTCGTCATGTGCCTGAAGAACAAATGTAATCATGCTGTGTTCCCTAAATTTTGGGGAAAATGCTTGTTGTTTTGGGGCAATCTGTTCATTTTATAACATACTTTACTGTCAAAGACTTCTGTCACCTGACTTTCGTCCAACCTGCTTTCTTTTCTAAATGGAATCTGAAAACGCCTCTCCTCTGCTAGACTTTGTCGTCAACTATTTCACATTCTACTACGTCAGTCTGCTGCTTTTTTTGATTGCGGGTGTACTGGTGCTATGGCGTACTTTCCGGCGTCGAAAGAAAAACCCCAAAAATCGGCTAAAAAATCACTTAAGTTTTCGTTATTTGAACGATCGCTTCGACTCTGACGTAGATTCCCTGCAACGAGAACTTCAGAAGCATCCATTTTTACCCAAGGCAGCGCTAAAATTACTTCGTAAGGCACAGAAGAAAGAAGGCAAGAGTGAGGAACAAGATGCGAAGTCAGATTCCCAAACCACTTTGGAAAAAATCAAGGAGCAACTGGACAGTGGACTGAGTACTGAGGAAGTGATTGGCAAACATTCCAACCGAGTTTATGTCCTATCCTTCACTGGCAATATAATGGCCAGTGCCGTTGAGCAACTGCGTGAAGAAATATCATTTCTACTACAGATTGCACTTCCTTCCGACGAAATTGTAGTCCGATTGACTAGCCCTGGCGGAGCTGTTGCCCAATATGGCTATGCTAGTTCCCAATTATTGCGATTGCGCCAAGCTGGCTTAAATTGCACAGTCTGCGTAGACACTGTTGCGGCTAGTGGTGGCTATATGATGGCAGCCGCAGCTCAAAAAATCATTGCAGCTCCTTTCGCTTTTCTCGGTTCAATTGGCGTTGTAGCGAGTGTGCCAANTTTTCATCGTGNCCTTCAGCGTAATGAAATTGACTACTACCTCTTCACCGCAGGTGAGTACAAGCGCACAGTGACCCCTTTTGCTGAAGTGACAGAGGAAGCACGTGAAAAATTCCAAGCGGACCTGTCTGCAATTCATCAGGCCTTTAAGGACCACGTCACACANTACCGAGTAGGCTTGGATATTGAGCAAGTGGCTACAGGCGAATATTGGTTGGCATCAAAAGCCTTGGAGCTGAAATTAGTGGACGAACTGTCGACGAGTGACGATTATCTGCACAGTAAGATGGAAGAAAGCTTTGATGTGATTGAGATTTGTACTGTCGAAGAGCGTAAACCANTAGAGCGATTGCTACGGCAGGGNACTCAACTCTTTCAACGTGTTCTANAGTCTCGCCTGCCTCTCCCAGATTCCCAACCACTGGATGTTCGTGAATACTACCGCTGAGTTTGTCAATGCGTCACGTCGTTTATAATTGGAAGGTGAGGTTTGCAAGTCCACTATTGCCAGTAATCTTGCAGCAATTGCTACCCTGGAAAAGAAGCGTGTTTTGCTTGTGGATCTGTATACACATGGCAATTCTACACACTACCTGTTGAGTCGATCTGGAAAAGAATTTTTTTCCTAATGGTTTTGATTGCTTCAATGATTAGTTGCACTTCACAATTAGAACAGGTAGACCCAGGGCTTGNATTCATCCCTCTCCATTTACAAGGCCNGATGTTTTGCACTCCCATCCAGAGNTGGAGGAACTACAAGCGAAGCTGNAGANGTACTACANGATGTTCAAATTGAGAGAACTNTTGTTGTGGTTATCGGAGTACGACGAAATTTTTCTGGATACCCCACCAGCTTGGGATTTCTANACTAGATCTGCTTTGATTGCATCTGAGCGTCGTTTGATTCCTTTCGATTGNGATGCTTTCTCGAGTCAAGTGCTGTACACNCTGTTGNAACAAGTCTGCGAAATCAGCTTGGATCACAATCCGCAGCTAGAGGTNGACGGAANTGCGGCTAACCAGTTTCAGCCACGAGTCCGATTAACACCCCAACTGCTTGAGNAAATGCTGGCCGAAAAACTGCCTGCTCTAGAAACAAAANTCTCATCATCCATCAAGATTCGTGAGTCCCATCAGCACTGCAAGCTACTNGTCTTTATNGACTCACAGCACAAGATGACTCNGGAGTTTCNGAACCTGCATTATGAACTGCAATCCAATTGAAAGAAGTCTAGTCTTGCAATTCATTCACTCAAACTGACTACCAAGAGAATATGGCGCTCAAGATTCCGCTTCGCTGGCTTCGTGATTTTGTTGCTTACACCNNAACACCGGATCAATTGACAGAAACCCTGACGATTGCCGGCCTTGAAGTTGATGGTACAGACGTGATCGGGGAATTCTGGAATCCTGAAACTCTGGTGGTTGCAGAGATTCAGAAAGTGAAACCACATCCTGATGCGGATTCTCTTTGTCTAGCAACAGTCAATTACGGAAAAGATCAATCCTTGGTGGTGGTGACCGGTGCTCCCAATATTTTTGCAATGATTGGCAGTGTTCCAACTCCCTGCCCAAAGATCCCCCTAGCTTTGGTTGGAGCTCAAGTAATTGACGCTTACAGTGAAGAATACAAGCTCAAAAAGCTCAAACCTTCGAAAATTCGAGGAATTCCCTCCGAAGGGATGGCTTGTTCAGAAAAGGAACTTGGTCTAAGTGAAGAACATGAGGGAGTCTTGATTCTTCCAGAGGATGCNCCCATCGGTTCTCCCTTNAGTGNATATCTTGGGGAGACGGTTCTGCACTTCGATATCAAGGGAGGTTTTAGCCATCTTCTCTGTGTGCATGGAATTGCCCGGGAGGCTGCTGCGATTTACGGGTTACCTCTCAAGAATGAGTTCATTCACGATCTACCAAAAGACAAGAATATTGTGGAAGAATCGGGTTATATAAATCTGCAGATCAATGACCCAGATCTTTGTGCACGTTACACTGTATTTCGGATCAGAGACGTCAAAATTCGTCCTTCTCCATTTTGGATGCAGCAGCGCTTGAGACAGAGCGGAATGCGCCCCATCAATAACATTGTTGATATTACCAATTACGTGATGTTGGAGCTTGGGCAGCCCCTGCATGCTTTCGATTACGAAGTGCTAGTGCAACGTAGTAGTGGCATTCCAACTGTCTGTGTGCGTCGAGCCCAACCGGGAGAAGTGTTGATAACTATTGATGAAATTGAGCGCAAGCTTGATCCAGAAATGTTGTTGATTACAGATGAGCAGGGAGCGATTGCCATCGCTGGTGTGATGGGTGGGGGTAATACTGAGGTGTCTGAAACAACAACGGATATCCTGTTAGAAGCAGCTCACTTTGAATTTCTGAACAATCGGCGTACCTCTCAACTACTAAAGCTCAAAACGGAAGCTGCAGAGCGGTTTGGTAAACGTCTGGACCCTGAATTACCGATGCTGGCGGGGTGGCGTGCAGCACGTCTAATTGCTGATTTTGCTGGCGGAACGCTGGAGCCTGTCGTTGGGGACCTCTACCCGAGAAGACCTGAGTCAGTTAAAATTGAGCTGCACTCAGGCTATATTGAACGGATCCTAGGAATTCAGATGTCAGAGGCAGAGGTTGTTCGGATCCTTGAAGCATTGGAATTCAAAGTTGCCATAAAGCAAGAAATCTATCAGGTTCAAGTACCCGCTCATCGTCAGGATGTGCGGATTCCAGCAGATCTGGTGGAAGAGCTCGTACGCATCTATGGTTACAACCGACTTCCCCCTACAAGACTAGCAGATGAATTGCCGCCGCAACGAGAAAACTTTAAATTGAACGGAGTAGAGAAAGTCCGTGATCTGCTGGTGGGAGCAGGGCTAGATGAGGTGATTACCTACTCACTGAACAGCCCTACTGATGAAGCCAAGCTGCGCTCACAGCCAGATATGAGCCAGAGTACACAGATTGGCTTGCTGAACCCTCTCTCTCAGGAGCGTAGTCATCTTCGTCAGACCTTGCTAGTGGGCTTACTTCAGACAGCACGTGAAAACCTACGACTATTGTCTCGAATTCAGATTTTTGAGGTAGGAAGTGTGTTCTTACCCCAAGAGGGAGAAACCCTGCCAACCGAACCTCGTCGACTAGCCACGTTGCTAACAGGCCCTCGACAAGCNGGTGCTTGGCACCCTGATCAGGCAACAACTGGCTATGATTTTTATGATATCAAGGGTCGCCTGGAGATTTTGTTGGAAGGCCTGCATTTACAATCTGAGATTAGCTGGAAGCAATCCGATAGTTCACCTTATCACCCAGGTCGCTGTGCTTGTCTTCGTCTCGGNGGAGAGATGTTAGGCTACATNGGAGAACTCCACCCGAAAATTCGTAGTGAATTTTCTCTTCCAGAACAACCNTTTTGTGTCGCAGAGTTGGATCTAGATCTTCTGTTAACCCAATGGCAGCAAGCACACCAGATGCAGGAAATTTCTGGATTTACTCCAATCTACGAAGACTTGGCAGTTGTTGTAAATCAAGATCTTCCAGTAGCCCAAGTCCTTAGTGAAATGGAACAGGCAGGTCATCCTTTGTTAAAACAGACTACCTTGTTCGATGTNTATACAGGTGAACAAGTGGCTGCTGACAAAAAAAGTTTGGCTTTTGCTCTAACTTTTCAGGCAAATGACCGTACTCTGAAGGACAAGGATGTCCAGAAGATCCGGCAGAAAATTGTAAGCCGACTCGAACAGGCCTGTGATGCCCAGTTGAGATCTTGAAAACACCCCAAGTATAAAGTGCTATTTATGATTTTAGAGTTGGAAAATGTTGGAAAGTCATTTCCTCATCCCAGCAGGAACGAAAATGTTGAGGTCCTGCGCAACTTACAGTTACAAGTTAATCAGGGTGAAACTGTCGCGGTGNTAGGGCAGTCAGGAAGTGGAAAATCGACTCTGCTTTCTTTGCTTGCAGGGCTTGACCAACCAACCGGTGGTGCCTTGAGGATTCGTGGAACAGATCTAGCCCAAATGAGCGAGGAGGAACTGACGCGGTTCCGCGCTGAGAATATTGGGATCATTTTTCAGCAATTCCATTTGATGTCGCATCTGACAGCTTTGGAAAACGTCAGTTTGCCACTAGAGATTTTTCAAAGGGCTGGACATATAGAACGCTCTTGCAAGGCCTTGGAGCAAGTGCGGCTTGAACATCGTCATGATCACTTCCCGTACCAGTTGAGTGGTGGAGAATGCCAACGAGTTGCGATCGCTCGTGCCGTGGTTGTAGAACCCGCGATCCTTTTGGCTGATGAGCCTACAGGAAATTTGGATGTGGAAACTGGTGAGCAGATTGCGAATCTACTCTTTGATTTGGTACGTGATACGCAGATGACTCTCTTAATGGTGACTCACAATAAGGATCTAGCGGAGCGTTGCCAACGGCAAGTTGTGCTTCAACAAGGGCAACTCGCTGAACTTTGAACTTACCTCATCTGGGAACAGGGTATAGATTAAGGACAGAATGGAAATTCGACAGGATTTCGTTGATAGCATTGGCAACACACCACTGATTCGCCTACGAAAGGCTTCGGAATTGACTGGGTGTACAATCCTAGGGAAAGCAGAGTTTCTAAATCCAGGAGGATCTGTAAAAGACCGAACTGCCCGGGCAATTATTTTGGATGCAGAGAAGAAAGGATTGCTTCAAACAGGCGGTTTGATTGTCGAAGGAACTGCTGGAAATACTGGAATTGGACTGGCACTGGTTGGAAACTCCCGAGGCTACCGAACCCTGATCGTTATTCCTGAGACCCAGAGCGAGGAAAAAAAAGACATGCTGCGGCTTTGTGGTGCTTTGGTCAAAGAAGTTCCAGCAGTGCCCTATAAAGATCCAAATAACTATATTCATCAGTCGCGAAGAATCGCCGACGAAACAGCTGCAGCCGAATCTAACGGAGCCATTTGGGCCAATCAATTTGACAATATAGCAAATAGAATGGGGCACTATGAAACAACAGGACCAGAAATCTGGGAGCAGACTGATGGGACTGTGGATGCCTTTATCTGCTCGATTGGGACTGGAGGAACCTTAGCGGGGACAGCCATGGCACTGCGCGAGAGAAATCCCGATATTGTGATAGGGTTGGTTGATCCGATGGGTGCTGCTCTCTATTCCTACTACACCACGGGTGAATTGCAGTCTGTCGGAAGCTCAATTACCGAGGGAATTGGTCAGGGAAGAATCACCGCTAATCTGGAAGGGCTCAAGGTAGACGCTGCATTTCGAGTCACTGATGATGAGATGTTGCCAATCTGCTTTGAACTACTGAGAGATGAAGCGCTATGTTTGGGAGGTTCAGCAGCTCTGAATGTTGCAGGTGCGATCCGTTTGGCTAAGCAGCTTGGGCCAGGCAAAACCATTGTTACTGTGCTTTGTGACTCAGGGGTCCGCTATAAATCCAAGCTCTTCAATCCGGAGTTTCTGCGAAGCAAAGATTTGCCAGTACCGATTTGGCTAGAGAATGGTGAATGAAGACTCGAGTTGCAGTCCTCTGCGGTGGCTTGAGTGGGGAGCATCAGGTTTCACTGATCTCGGCTTTCAATATTGCCCGAGCTCTTCCCAGAGACAACTACGAGGTTCAGCTAATCGGTATTCGCAAAGATGGGAGTTGGTGTTGGAGACCTGAGGGGGACTTACTGTGCAAAACAAAGGATATCCGTGAGATCCATTTGCACCCAGCAGCAGAAACTCTTCTCCCAAGACAGTTGGGATGGTTACAAAATGAAGAAGGAAAGTTGCAATGGAAGGCAGATGTTTGCTTCCCAATCACCCATGGGAATTTTGGGGAAGATGGTTCACTGCAGGGGATGCTGCGAATGCTTCGAGTTCCTTTTGTTGGCTGCGATGTTTGGGGTTCTGCGGTCAGTATAGATAAGGATATGACGAAGCGACTACTCGTTCAGGCCGGACTTCCGGTTACACCTTTCATCACGTTACGTAGGAATGGAACACTCCTCTATTCCGAAGTGGTTACAAGATTGGGATCGCCATTCTTTGTTAAACCAACACGTGAAGGCTCTTCTTTAGGTGTTTCCAAGGTTCGTAATGAGGATGAATATCAGCAAGCTTTGAAAGAGGCCTTTTCTCTAGACCACAAGATTTTGCTGGAACAGGCAATCATCGGTCGGGAAATTGAAGCTGCTGTCCTTGGAAATGATTCCCCTGAAGTGGCTGCGACTCTGGGTGAGATCATTCCCAAGCATGAATTCTACTCTTACGAAGCGAAGTATGTTGATCCGAATGGGGCAATTTTGAAAATTCCTGCGGAGATTGAAGCTTCTGTAGCGAGCCGAATCCGTGAGTTGGCTTCAGAGTCTTTTCGAGTCGTCGAAGGTCTGGGAATGGCACGTGTTGATTTCTTCCTAACCAAAGATAATCAGATTTACATTAACGAAATCAATACACTTCCCGGATTTACCAGCATTAGTATGTACCCGAAACTTTGGGAAGCATCAGGTTTGTCTTATTCAGAATTACTGCACCAATTGTTACAGTTGGGTCTTCAAAGAGCGGTTGTGTAACTGTGAGAATACACAGCAATCCGCTGTTGCAGGTGGTGTTGGTAGAACCACAGATACCGCCAAATACTGGAAATATTGCAAGATTGTGTGCAGCAACAAAATGTCATCTTATTTTAGCGGGTGAACTTGGTTTTGAACTTTCTGATCGCACTCTGAAGCGGGCTGGGTTGGACTATTGGGATTGGGTAAGTTGGGAGCATATCATGGATTGGGAAGAATGGATCAAGCAGTTGGATCTTACACGGTGTCACTTTCTCTCCACTCATGCGAAGACCCCATACACCCAGATGCCGATTCAAGCAGGCGACTTTGTCTTTTTTGGCAAGGAAACGGCTGGTTTGCCAAAGTGGCTTTGGCATNCACATCCCGANAGAAGCTTTACNATTCCCATGTGGGAATCTGAGGTGCGCAGTTTGAACCTTGCCTCTGCCGCTTCAATTGTGGTTTATGATGGACTCCGTCGCTTGGTTCCCTTCTAAACTATTTGACATCCATAAATTCTTCCTTTCAGATTCACAACGCTGTGCTACAGTNGCTCCTCCTTCATGGATGACTGAGAAACAAAAAACGACATACAGCATGGAACAACGAGCGAAACTTTGGGCTGTGGGTGGCGGCAAAGGAGGTGTAGGAAAGAGCTTCCTGACTACTAATATTGGGGTCTTGCTGGCTAAAGAAGGCAAGCGAGTGGTGCTTATGGATCTGGATCTGGGAGGGGCAAACCTTCACACTTGCCTTGGAGTCACTGATCTGGATCGAGGAGTGTCAGACTTCTTGATGAGGCGCTATGAGGAGTTAGAAGAGGGCTTGGTTCCGACTCAAGTACCAAATCTTTTCCTGCTCAGTGGAGCTCAGGATAGCCTCAATATCGCGAATCCAAAGTATGCGCAAAAAATTCGACTTCTCCGTGAATTGAAAAAGATTGAAGCGGATTACATTCTGATGGATTTGGGAGCGGGNACTTCCTTCAATACTCTAGATTTTTTCATTACCGCAGACACTCAATTACTAGTAGCGATTCCAGAGCCGACCTCCATCGAAAATGCTTACCGTTTTATTAAAAGTTCATTCTATCGGCAGATTAGACTATATAGTGAAACTCCAGAGTTGCGGGATTTGNTTGAAGAATCAATGGATCGTAACAATCGGCATGGTATCCGCACTCCGCGTGAATTATTGCTCCACCTNAAAGAGCTGGGACCTGAGATGTCTGATTTTGCGGAACAACAAACGCAGCGATATCGTCCCAGTCTGATTNTGAATCAGGTTCGTTCCAATAACGATATCAAGGTCGGCCATGCGATGGAAACTGCATGTCTGAAATACTTTGGACTATCTGTAGATTTTAGAGGATANGTGACGAACANCGATTTGGTGAGACGCTCAGTCCTACAGCGTAAACCCCTAATGATGCAGTCACCCGATTCAGAAATTGGGCAAGACCTGCAACGCCTTCTCGGTAACATTTTGCAGCGTCAAAAGGTACCACCGTCATGAATGCGGAGTCGGAAATAAGCCGGGTTCTGTTCTCTCTTAAGAGTCGTGATCATTTATCTAGGGCTGCTGTTACCAGCAACCTCCAGCATCCTACCCGATCGCCAGACGGGCCGCCTGATTACGATCCTATTTGGACTTGCAGCGGATGGGGTTTACCCTGCCAGGTCTGTCGCCAGCCCCGCGGTGAGCTCTTACCTCCCCGTTTCACCCTTGCCTGTGCCGAAGCCATCGGCGGTCTATTCTCTGTGGCACTTTCCGTCGGCTCACGCCGCCTGGCCGTTAGCCAGCATCCTGCCCTGTGCTGCCCGGACTTTCCTCTCGCAACTCGAGAATCATGATCGATTCTCTCACCACCAGCGATCACGTATCTAACTCCGCCAGCCTACTACGCTATCAAGAAGTCTTTGTAATCGCTAACTATTTTTTCATCACTGGCCAGTCCGCCTTGAAGAGTATGTTTATTGGCGCTGCCTATGGTCCCATGTTGAGTGACCTTTCTCTTGAACTCTAGCTAACCGCACATGACCCTTCTAATCGTTTTTGTAGCCATGGCAATTGGAATCTCCTTTGTCTGCTCCATTGCCGAAGCCGTCTTACTCAGCATCACTCCAGCCTATGTTGCTCTTTTGCAGGAAAAACGGAAGCGCTCTGGAGAAATGTTGTTTCATCTGAAGGAAAATGTGGATCGGCCGCTCTCTGCCATCCTGACTCTGAACACCATCGCCAACACTGTAGGAGCAGCTGGAGTAGGAGTTCAAGCAACTCAAATTTTTGGTGACGAGTACCTTGGTGTTGCCTCGGGGGCTTTGACGCTGATGATTCTAATCTTCTCAGAAATCATTCCTAAAACGATGGGTGCCGCTTTCTGGCGTACATTAGCCCCTACTGTCGGTTACTTCATCAAATATCTAGTGTGGATTCTCCTGCCCTTCGTCTGGCTTGCAGAGTTTCTGACACGCGGTATGAAGCAGCATCGTGAGTTGACTGGTTTCAGTCGAGAAGAGTTTGCCTCGATGGCTGAACTTGGTATCAAGGAGGGCCAGCTCGAAGAGAGTGAATCAAGGATTCTTCGCAATCTCTTTCGTTTCCGCTCCTCCCATGCGGAAGATATTATGACCCCCCGAACCGTCGTATTTTCCTTGGAGGAAAACCTAACAGTGGATGAATATTTCACTCTGCATCCCCAAAATCCCTTCTCACGGATTCCAATCTATCAGAAGCACCCTGATCAAGTGACGGGATATGTTCTTAAAAACGATATCATCATGGCTCAAGCGCAAGACAGACCTCAGACCAAGCTCAGTGATTTTCGACGTCAGGTGGTAGTGACACGTTACAACGCAACCATCGCCGAAGTTTTCGATCTGATGATCAGCAAGCGTGAACAAATAGCTTTGGTGGTTGACAATGATTGGGGAACAATGGTCGGAGTCGTTTCAATGGAAGATGTCGTCGAGACCTTGCTTGGCTTAGAGATCGTTGATGAGGACGACAAGAACGAGGACATGCAGGTGCTGGCCCGCCGTCTGTGGGAAAGGCGCGCTCGAGCAATGGGATTGCAGTTGGATGACAAGGAAGATCAACCTTCTCGTCAAGAACCTCAGGGTGCTTCTTAGCATCGACGGACATCCTGTCTTCAGAGTGAACTAGCTGTTGCCCAACCCGCTCCCCCCGGTGTCATCCCTGAGGCAACATCAACCTTAACGGGCAATTATTAAATTTCAAGTAAGAAATATCTTAAAAGTTATTTTTTTTAGTTTTATAATTTAGATTATCCAAATCTTCTAATTTTTTATGAATTTGTCCTGTTACTGGAGCATCGTTGATGCTCAGACTTCGAACCCTTGAAGATGTGAAGAACTGAGAGTAGAAAAAATCAGAAATGAATAAAGAATCAAGAATCTATATTGCAGGTCATCGGGGATTAGTTGGTTCTGCTATTAAGCGAATTTTGAGCCGCAATGGTTTCAGTAATTTGATTGTGAAAACACGAGCTGAATTGAACCTTCTGGATGCAAAGGCAGTGGAGAAATTTTTCTTAAAGGAGAATCCAGAGTACGTGTTCTTAGCTGCAGCCAAAGTAGGTGGCATTCACGCCAATAACACTTATCCAGCTGATTTTTTACATGAAAACTTACAGATTCAAAACCACGTTTTGCAGAATGCTTGGCGAGTTCAGGTGAAAAAGCTGTTGTTTCTAGGAAGTTCCTGCATCTACCCAAGAGACTGTCCTCAACCCATTCAGGAGGATTATTTGTTGACTGGGCCTCTGGAAAACACGAATCGAGCTTATGCCTTGGCCAAGATCGCTGGTATTGAGCTCTGTCAGAGCTTCAATCGACAGCATGGAACCAAGTTTCTGAGCGTGATGCCAACGAATCTCTATGGTATTTACGACAACTTTCATCCTGAGAACTCCCATGTACTGCCCGCATTGATCCAGAGAATTCATGAAGCCAAAGTGAAGTCTTTACCTGAAGTGGTTGTCTGGGGTACAGGGACTCCAAGAAGAGAATTTCTTCTTTCTGATGAACTGGCAGAGGCTTGCTTACACTTGATGTTAAATTATGAAGACGGCGAGTTGGTGAATATTGGCTGGGGTGAAGACCAGACAATTAAAGAATTAGCAGAGATTATCTGTGAGGTAGTCGGGTATCAAGGGAAGTTACGTTTTGATCCTACACGCCCAGATGGTACTCCTCGCAAGGTTTTGGATGTAAGTCGACTTAAAGCATTGGGATGGCAGCCCAAGATTACATTGCGTGAGGGGTTACAGCAGGTCTATCTCTGGTATTGTGAGGAATATGAAGCTGCCCAATGAATACTGGATGCAGCAAGCAATTAAACTTGGGGAAACGGTTCGAGGCAAGACAGGAAACAATCCCCATGTGGGGTGTGTCTTAGTTGAGAAGGATCAGCTACTTGTGGAAGGTTGGACTCATCCTCCTGGGCAGGATCATGCCGAAGCCCATGCGATTCGTCAGGCGCAGGAGCTTGGATTAGATTTTAGCGGGCTGACTCTCTATTGCACGTTGGAACCCTGCTCGTTTGTGGGAAGAACTCCTGCTTGTGCAACAACAATCTCTCAAGTTGGCATCCGTCATGTAGTGATTGGTATCAGAGATCCTCATCCAAGAGTCAATGGCGCAGGGCTTTCGATCATGAGAAGCGCAGGCGTGGAGGTAGTGGAAGGACTTTGCGTGGAGGAAATTTGTGAGAGTTTGCGAGATTGGTTGAGAAGTTTTGGAGAATAAAACTGATTTAAAAAGATGGAGGACCTAAAAGGCCGCTTAGATAACCTGCCACACCAGCTGCACAAATCCCACGGAAGGCGATACATTTGGCTTTCCCAAGCTGTTTACCGTTCGGGCTGTAAACATAGACCCAAAACGAAGTCCAATCGTAAAGCGCTACTAGTTCCCCTGCTTCATTGTATAACCTTCGATTCGTGGCCCGGCCAGTAATAGATTTGTCCTCATCCTCTTTGACCAGAAGCATTTCAAACAACCCCTCTCGCATCACATAAGCGATTTTGCCCATTTTTTGTTTGCTAGGATCAAGCAACTCCACATAGTCGATGTATATCAAAGCGGTACCAACTGCCTCTTCACTGGGACTCAGAATCGCAGTCTGAAGCGGTAGCGCAAATACTCCTAAAGGTATCAA
>NYVT01000062.1:0-21219 GCA_002684675.1 Deltaproteobacteria bacterium | reverse complement strand
GGGAAAGACCTTCACCACCCAAATCGAATCACTCAACTGCCGACTGAGGCATTATCTAGCAAGACTCCATCGAAAAACACTTTGCTACAGCAAATCAAAAACGATGTTGGAAGTTTCTTTGAAACTACTCATCCATAAACTAAACAACCCTTAAGCTCCAACGCCATTTTTTGAGTCAACGGAACTGAAAGTGGTAAGTAGTACCGCATCTGGAAGATCTTTCATATGCGGGTTCATGCAACTCCACTCTTCAGTATGACAAATTCAACAAAAGTTGTGATGAAGTAAGCAAGAAGACAATCAGAGATGAGGAGTTGACCCCTAAAAGCCTCTTACTTCGGTCTTCGTTAGATTTCGAAGCCGATGCTCAAGCACCTGCTTAAATGTCACCAGAGTTGAATATATTCTATCCGTGATGATTCGATCACTCCAAATGGCTGCAGGACAGCCTTCTACTTCTTCAAGGTTTTTTTGGACGCAACTTCCCTCCCGATTTTCTGCTGAGTTGTATTGGCTCCTCTTGGGTATTCGCTATTTCATAAAGGCAGTCCCAATTGGGTTTAACTTGACCTGTCTTTTCCTTGCACAAAAAGATTAAAATTTTGTTTAATCTGATCCTTGGATAAGCTATTTCTGCAATAGTTTTTGATGAGAGTTAATTTGATTGAGGATTTCCCAATCTTTCTTAGTCCAAGAGAGCGCTGGCCGCTTTTCCTGCCAAATGTAAGTGGTCAAGCCGGCGAGCAGATGCACAAAGGCATTATTCGGACTGCGGTGCCCGTAGTGCTCGATCTGACAGATGTTCTTAAGTTGATCGTTGACCGTTTAAATCAAGGTTCTCTTCCTCAAGAGGATCTTGTCGATCAGGCTGAGCAGCCTGGGTTGCATGTTCTTGCGGAGCTTGGTGATCAGTTCGACTCCTTGAACCCGAAGGGGTTCGAAGAGTTTGTTGCAGAAGTAGCCGCGATCGCCAAAGAGCTTGCCGAAGAGGTCCCTGGCTATAGACGGGACCATCCTGCGATCGTCAACATTGCCCGGAGTGAGGCAAGCACTCTGCAGCAGTTTTTTTGGTCTCATTTATTGCTGGCTTCTAGATTGGATGATCAGAGAGGTCTTCCCGCCAAGCTAGTCTATTTCTTTAGAAACAAGGGTGAGAGAGCTATTTTAGTGAACTCCTTAATTCGATCTGAGGGTTCACCTCGAGCCTTCAGCGCATGGGCATTGCTCAGTTGATTATCAATGTAGGCTACTGCTGTAGGGATGTTGATCTCTTTCGTAAAGTCACCACGCTGTTGACCACAAATGACAAAATGCTCCATCATTTTCATTTGCTGTTGCTGGCAGAAATGAAGCTGTGCTAAAGCTTTTGGACCTAGTTTGTCTCCCTGAACATCCCTCATTTTTACTAACATACAACCGGGTGGAATATCTTCATTCCGATCATCTAGAATCATATTCATTAGCATCCCAAAAACTTCTACACTTGACTTGTCCTCTAGGTTTAATTTAGCCAGCAGGCAATTGAACCAATCAAAATACATTTTAATCGCTAATCCTATCAATTTATCTTCACTATCAAACTCACGATAAAATGAAGTTTTTGCGATGTTGGCTTGTCTGCATATTTCATTCAGCGAGACATTCTGAACTCCTTTCGCCCAGTAAAGGTGCATGGCAATCTCAACAACATTTTGGTGATCAACCTTTTTTGGGCGCCCTCTCAAGGGCTTTGAAAGCTTATCATTCATTTTGTACTAACTGGTTTTTTATATTGAAAGCTTTTAAGAAAGAGCTAACTTTATCAAATAAGTGCAAACCGGTGTAATCTTATCTATAAAAGATTTCAAATGAAAAAAGTGTTGTTGACAGGCATTTCGGGGTACATCGGTTTTCACTGTGCAAGTGAGCTTCCGAAAGAAGGATTTTCAGTGAGGGGAACAATACGCAATGCAGTAAAGCGCGCAGAAGTTGGTGAAACTCTTACATCCTCATCAATGGACATTTCAAATCTCGAAATGGTTAGAGTGGATTTAACCTCTGAAAATGGGTAGTTCGATGCTACCTCTAAATATGATTATTTAATACACGTTGCTTCTCCCTTCACGATTGACAATCCCAAGTCAGAAATTGAAATGATGGAACCTGCAGTCCAAGGTACTTTGCGGGTTCTAAAAGCTTTGAATCAAGCGGACATCCAAAAAGTTGTTTTGACCAGTTCAATTGTAGCAATGATAGGAGACAAAAAGAGTGGGACTTTCACACCTGAGGACTGGACAGACGTTAATGCAAAAGATGTCAGCACATATGCTAAAAGCAAGACTTTGGCAAAAGGAGCTGTGTGGGATTGCGTGAAGCACCGAACGGATCAAAACAAATTTGAACTTGTTGTGCCATACGCCTAGAGGCGTTTTTGGNCCTCCTCTTGGGAAGAATANNGAAGGACAGTCGCTTGCAGTTCNGGCCCAAATGTTGAGCGNNAAACAGNTTTTTTTCAGATGCAGCCCTGACGATGGTTGATGTGCGNGACGTTGCCAAAATACACGTTCAAGCGCTCANACACCCAGACACAGCTAATTATNACTTCATTTTATCGGGCACTACCCCGCAAANCTTTGCAAATAGTACTAGAATTTTGANAAATACCCAATACAAAGGACCAAGCACATTAATAGCANCAGATTTTCTGATTAGAATCATGTAAATCTTTAGNCGAGAAGCAAAAGATTTTCTAGNATTATTGGGCAGCTCAGTCTGTACTGACAATTCGATGACATTTAAAATATTAGATTGGGATCCAATCCCATTTGAAAAATCTATCTTGGNAAATAGGTCTGTTGTGAAAAGACTCCNTAATTGAACACTAATTTTAGTAAATNAAACAACCATCTACTGAGTAATTTAGAAAATCAAATNCAATTTTTTAATTCTTGGCAAGATTCNATGAAAGATATAATTAACTCTATTTTTTTGTGATTAAATGGATTTAGGTAANGANCACNTTCCAAAATTAGTTCGCCAAATTGCTATCCCCGCAAGTGTGGGTATGTTCTTCAATACCATGTATAATGTTGTGGACACTTTTTGGGCAGGTCAATTGTCTCCTGAAGCGCTCGCAGCCCTTTCTTTATCACTCATCCCATTTATTGGATTATTAGCGATTGGCATCGGATTGGGGCAAGGAACCAATGCGCTCATCTCTAATTCACTGGGAGCCGAAGATAATGATCAAGCCAGTCACTTGATGGCTCAAGCACTGGCATTGGCATTTGCAGTTTCTGCAGTGATCATTGTTATTGGGCTTGTCGTTACCCCATTTTTGTACCGTGGGATGGGTGCCAGTGGTNAGTATCTTGAGCTTTCTCTGGACTACATGAACTGGCTAATTTANGGCAGTGGAACATTCATTTTTGCGTTCGTNATCAATAGCGGACTTAATGCTCAGGGGGACACAAAATCCTATCGTAACGCGTTGATCTGTGGATTTTTTGCCAATGTAATACTTGATCCATTATTTTTGTTCGGNTGGGGTCCTTTTCCTGCTCTTGGACTGGAAGGAATTGCTATTTCAACAATCCTTATTGAATTTGGGGTAGTCACTTATTTATCTATAAAGTTACTCTCTTCTAAATTGGGGGGAAAATTATTTNTTAAAAAATTTTTNCCNCACGTAAAAATTATTGCTGATTTAGTGAGACAGGGATTTCCAGCAAGTTTAAACATNTTATTTATCTCCCTAAATTTTTATGTGATTTTACATTTTATTTCTGATTTTGGAAAAACTTCTGTTGCAGCTTATGGTGTATCTACAAGAATTGTTCAGGTGATGCTTTTACCATCTATTGGGTTAAATACAGCAGCCTTATCACTAACGGGATTTAACTTTGGTGCCGATAATCTTGAACGAGTCAATCAAACGTGGAGAACTTGCTTCCACTACTCATTACTGCTGACAGCTTTTGGTGGAGTCCTCCTTTTCTGCTTTCCAGATTTTTTACTGAAATTGTTTACTGACAGTGAAGAAATTATCGAAGTGGGACCAACTCTGCTTAGAGTTGAGGCAGTATTACTCACGGCATATACTACCATTTTTCTAGGAACTTCGGTCTTACAGGGTCTCAAGAAGCCAATGTTTGGCATGATCCTTAGTATCTACAGGCTCATTGTTGCACCTGTCATCTTCTTTTGGGTCTTCTCTGAGNTACTGGGCTATGGTTTGAATGGCATCTGGGCGGGAATTTTCCTAACAACAGCAAGTGGGGCGTTGATCACTTGGTTCTATCTTAATAGAACTTTGAAAGAATTATCCNAATTGTTGATTGATAAAAATTCAAAGTAAGTATATAGAAACATATTACATTAAATTTTAAAATCTAAATTTTTTGTATTGAAGAAATTTGAGTGTTCTCAAATCAGAATAAATTCTTAAGGAAATTTTTGATTTTTANATNTANATCATTTTTNATTTTTGAAAATTAATTTANTTCNTAANTGTATATCTGNTTCTTGAAGAATTGCACCATACAAATATATGCGCATACTAATTATTGGTGCTGGATCAGTTACTCGTTCAATGATCAAATCAGCATTAAAATTTTCTTGGTTTAAAGAGCCTTCAATAGTAGATCNAAAGAATAAAAGTATAGAACACCTCAGAGCTCATTTTCCAGATCTTATATTTCGGAAATTCACAAGTATTGATGAAGCATTATCTTCTTCATCATATGACTCTATCTGGATTAACACTCCATCACATCTTCATTACGAGCACATATTTCATTCTCTGTCTACAACAAGTCAGATTTTAGTAGCAAAGCCACTNACAGATAGCTACAAGAAAAGTTGTGAAATTGCTTCTTTAGTCAAACTTAAAAATGTAGTACTGACTGTGGCCCACCAAATGCGCTACCATGAACATATCCAACATATTACTCAATTAATTAGTGAAGGATTGGTTGGCAAGATTGAATCAATAATTTTCCATAACTCTAAAAATCGCCCAGAAGTTGGCAATCTAAGTGGCTTTCATCATCCTGTACTTTATGAAATGACATGTCACCATTTTGATATCATTTCTTCTTTCCTCAAAGGGTTCAAAGTATCTTCNGTTTATTGTTGTGGGACAAATCCNNCNTGGTCAAATTANANATCTAATTCAGTANTNGATGCAGTAATCCANTTTGAAAANAATATNATCTGTAATTATCATGCAGCTTATTCTTCACAATCTCCATATTATTCTATTCGGATTGAGGGTAATAAAGGAACATTAAANTTTGATGGATTACACATGTCAGTAAATCAGGGNACACTTTCTTTTGCACCAGTAGGTGAAGCTTTCAAAGTAATTCAAAATTACGATAATAATTCAAATTCTGATGTATGGTATGAATTCNTGAAAGATTGGTACACGAATATTGATTCACCTTTTACTTTTCATGCTGAGGCTCAGGCAAATTTAGAAATTCTAAAGGCCATTGATCTGTGTATACTTTCGAACGAGAATTTGATCACAGTTACGAACTAGGTTATCTGCTTGGAGCATAATGGAAACTATATGATAATTGATTCTAGTGCTTGTGTGTAGATGAATTCGTTGCTGTTGATTCACAAACAACCAAATTGCACCAGAAGCGCTCCTAGGAGCATAAATTCANTTTCTCTGCCTAGGAAAGAAGACACAAGACCGCGTTCAACACTTAAATTATCTCCAGAAAATCCTTTTCTAGCATCTTACAAAATTGTTGGCTTGGTAGGGTTTGATACCAGTAGGCAACTGAGGCGATGTCATCCTGTAGCGGCANGTAGCGACGGTCATTGCGCCAACCAAGAGCCTGTATGGTTACTCGTAGATCTTCGTCAAAACGTACGGGATCCGTGATGTGCCAGCGGTACATGCCAAAGCGGGTTTGAGAGCGGTACACTCCATCGGGACGCAGGATCTGGGGTAAGCCAGCATAAGCTGTAGANAACTCTTCGTACTGCTTTGTTTCCTTGTTTTCAAAATTATAGGAACCACAGAAGTAGTCCTCCGTACCTGTTCCACAAATTGTGGGAAACTCCTCGTCTCCATCAAGAAAAAACTTTATTTCTCCTTCACCCCACCAACCCGAATTGTTGGCTCCCCAAGCCATGTAAGTTCCCACATAACGCCCCTTTCCTCGGACTCCATCTAGGATCATGTAGTCTGTTTTGTAAGGCAATGGGTTGACCCGGCGAAAATGTGCATGGAAGTAACCAGCCTGAGGATTTATNTCACCAAGAGAGTAGTTGACCTGATAGTACAGCGTNATCTCTTCGTCACCAATGTTTTCAAGCGTGATTCGACATCGCTTGGCAAAAGGCATCGGCCAGTAGCAGTTGAAGGCACTCCCTGGATTTACACAGACTGCCAGCGAGGAAACCGGTGCAAACTTACCCCAGCCACACGCGAAGAAGTCACCTACAGGACATTCTACTGATGGAGACTCCTGATCATCCCAATAAAAACGTAAGATGCTGAAGCGCCAGTTGCCCGTAGGCGTCATCCAGATCTGTTCGATCGTACCCGGACCCTCAATCAAAGCCAGCTCAAAGATCTGTCCACTCTGAATCTTAACGGAAGGAGATATTTTCCAGCCTGGGCCCAGGTCCCTCGCACAATCCTCGCCTGTACCCGTGGTGGCTCGTCCACCCTGGCCCTTCCCACCGGCAAAGTTCTCCGGACTGATTGATCTTGATTTTGAANCATCGAGAACACTCAGATTATTTAAATTCATAAATACCTCACTTTTGAGTTGATGTTCCTCCCAATCACATCTTACATCTGGCTGGAACCGTTGCTGCTACTCTCCAGTGATGTCTTTGATCATCCGGAAATTTCCAGCGGTCAAACCACCATCGACATTCAGGGAAGCCCCGTTGATGAAGCTTGCTTCATCCGCACTGAGAAAAGCGACCGCAGCAGCGATGTCTTCAGGTCGTCCAACTCGACCAACCGGATACCATCCCTTAACCAACTCAAAAACCTCTGGTCGCGAATTCTTCCGCGATTGCCAAACCGGCGTTTCAATAGTTCCTGGCAGCACCACATTAGCACGAATGCCCTTTGGACCGTATTCAATTGCCAAAGTCTGCGTGAAAGAAATTACCCCAGCCTTGGCCGCGCTGTAGGCAGGATTTCCAAAAGACTGCGCACCATTGACAGAAGAAATGTTGGTAATCGCACCTTTGCCTTGGGCTTCCATATCTGGCAGAAAGAGNCGGGTCAACATGTAATGTCCGGTCAGATTCAGGGCAATATCTTGGTTCCAGTTTTCCAGCGTAGTCATCGCGTANTTCTCAGCNAAGGCCGCTCCCGCATTATTGACCAGTACGTCAATGGTACCAAAGAACAGGGTTGCTTCCTTATGGACCTTCTCTACATCGGCCTCACTGGTGATATCCGATTGAANNAAGAGCGCCTTGGTTTTCTGATGTTTCAGCTCTTGCTCGACGGTCTGTCCCCCCTTGAGATCCTTGTCAATCAGAATAATGTTGGCTCCTTCAGCGGCCAATCTCAGACAGATGGCATGGCCAATCCCAGAACCTCCTCCACTGATGAGCACGTTCTTTCCTGCGTAACGCTGCATATCTTNCCTTTCATGATCGACGGGTGAATCAATATTTCATCTGGGTGAATCAATCAAGCAATGCAAAGGCTTCCTGGGCCCAGAGCAAATTTGTTTCTGGCAGAAAACCATAATTGTAGAAGCTGATTCCACTGGGATGAAGGGATTTGAGTTGCTCCACTGCGCTGAGCAACTGGGTCTTGCTGTCCAAATCNGGAGGAGCAGGACGCAGGATGAAGTTTAGTGGAACCTCATCGCCCACGCGGCGTCGCACATCCCAGGAGTCCATGAAGATTTCATCTGCTCCATTCTGATACGCACAGGAATCGACTCCATCAAAGAGCTCTGATAGTTTCGTCAATCCAGTTCCCTCCACCCAGCAACCCGCTGTGGGACGTTGTACTGTAGGGATCAGGTTCAGGCGTACATGCTTTGGCAACACATCTCGAACCGACTTGATCAATTCAGAAACAATCTGCTCCTGAGCTCGGAGATAGGCCATCAGATCAGGTTCNTGAATCAAGTCTGCAAGGAACCAGTGCATCGCCATCGAATCCTTCGGGTAGACTCCAGAAGCAAAGAACTGGTTTAGTCGTCTTACAACCCACTCCTGCAGCTTGTCAGCATTCACCCCAAAGGAACTCGCCTTGCGCTTGGTATCTGCCGAGAAGCAAAGTGCCAACAGGGCCTGTGCCTGAAAATCNAGTGGGACAAAGCCAAACTCGTGGTGATAGCCATGCCAGAAAGGCAGGTAGCCTGGGGTTTCCAGGGTAATGCACTCCACACTCTCGATCGATGCAAGGTCCTGACACAGCGCCCGCACATAGTGCTGCACCTCGTCATTCGCTGGGCAGAGATTGTAGATGTAGGGATCCCCGAAAGCATTCCTTACACAAAGTTCCGGATGCTCCAATCCCTGTGGACTGTTATGGGTGCAAACGGTCCAGGCCTTGAGTCGCAAGTCCTTGTTGTATTTTGACCAGTCCCGAAAGAAATCATACTGATCCAAGACCGGATTCCTCTTAGGCTGAATGCTTCCGTAGAGTTGCCGATTCGGTTCAAAATAGACCGTCCCATCCACAGGAAAGTAGATTTTCTGCTTGGCCCGGGGACGGGTAAACTTACCAGCGTGATAGCTGGAGGCCAGGCAGACCGTATTGGCCCCAAGCCCTTGGATCTTTTCCAGTGCTGCCTGAGGGCCTTCCTCTGCCAGATCCCAAGCATAGACAAAAAAACCTTTCTCCATCCTCAACTCCTTNGTTATCCCCAGATTTTTCCTTTGACCACCANTTTTTCTGNNATCANNCGCTTGTCACCAAGCANCANTTCNTGNTTGACNTCNTAGTACTCAAAGCGTCCNTCCTCAATNCTGAGNACNGCNGCATCNCCAGGNNTNCCCACNTNNAANTTNCCNAGNTCTNGNCGTTGAATNGCNTCNGCAGGGCGNGTAGTNGAAGCCCGNATNACATCCATCAGNGGCATNCCNANNCANAGNAANTTNGACATNGTNACCAANATNTCAAAGGCNGGACCATCNACACTCATNANNTGCACNTCGCTNCTNATCGTATCNGGNAGGAAATCCTGNTCNAGCATCTTNCGNCTGACNTGAAANGAGAGTGATCCNCCACCGTGGCCCAAGTCAAAGATNATCCCNCGTTCNCGNGCGCGNGNNACNGCTTCNCGAATACTNCCATTGCCNTANAGAGGNGCNTTNGGNAANGGTCGGAANCAGTGNGTCAGCACNTCNCCAGGNCGCAGGTANTTCAGNACGTCATCNCGNTCNGGTGGTGGNAAATCCACGTGNGTCATCAANGGNANNCCNGTCTCTTCNCCAACCTCNCGNGCAATNTGGAGTGGCNTCATNCCNGCGNTGCCGCTTGCGTAACGNCCAATCCGCACCTTNATNCCNACNATGCTNTCCCGNTACTTCNCAATCGCTTCNATGCACTCGTCGNTATCNAGNAANCGGATATCTTCACACTCCGGAAAGAGNTTCGCNTTCTTCTTNCTNAAACCNCAGATACCNGCAAANGAAATGTTGAGGAATCCCAGAATACGAAGATCAGTCTTGTCAGCAATGAAGTGTTTGAGCCCACCAAAGTTTCCTGCCCCTGCACTTCCGGCATCAACAAAAGTCGTTGTTGCACTACGTCCAGCAATGTCTTCAGCATTTACCCCAAGNCCTGTACCGCCCCAGTAGACGTGGGTGTGTAGGTCAATCANCCCTGGACACACAATGCAGTCCGACACATCTTGAACCTCCTTGGCCTCGATGGGACTGTTGCAGTCCAGAATCGCGAAAATCTTGCCATCCTTGAAAGCAATATCTTTTTGTGCGTCCAAACCCACACTCGGATCCATCACCCGTCCNCCCTTAAGGAGGAGATCTACTTTGCCTGTCATTCGTTTACTCGTTTAAAATTAAACTTCAAATTCAATGGCAATCACTGCACAGCAGTTGCCCTTCACTACTTTTCCAATCATCCACNCTCCGTAGAGAATTCCGGCTACTTCGTAGTGCACCACTCTGGGCATCTCAAAGGGATTTACCAGACTATGTACCAACCCAGCTTTCNAACCCGCNAAGACTTTCTCTCCCAATTCATNAAATGGTTCAAAAACATCCTCTNTTAGCGNAAAAANAGAAACCTTCTGTACCTGGCAGCTTCGGAAGCTTCTCCTTTGTTACTGTNGATGACTGCTTTTCTCCCAGCAAAATTTNCAGATGNCTCATCATGNTCTGGACTCTACGATTGTAGATGGAGAGTACNTCANTTCGGNCAATTCTACCTCCAGCCATCTGGGTACCGATCGTAGTCAACTCAGNTNGGACTGCCAAAGCCCCAGCAGNCCTTGGATCTCAACGATTGTNGACCACGACTGTACAANGAGCACCAAAAGCCGAAGCAATCGCAATATTGCGCTCTAATTGTTCTTTCTCANGTGCTGGTTCAACAATCGCACTTGGTAGAAGGTACGGGGAACTGCCTCCAGAGTGGGGTCTGNGTAGGCATCTCCGACAGGGAAGAGNTGGTCGTTCNGATAGAAANAAATCTGCTCAGTGATCGACCCATATGGATCGCCGGAAAAGGTGCGATTCAGGTTCAACCCATCCAGGGGAAAAACTCGTTGTCCTGCCTGTGTTGCAGAATTGTTCAGGATTGGCATCAGGATCAACCTACCTGAAACACGAGTGGAATCCAGATCTCTCACCAACTCCGAGATGAAGAATGGCCCTTCGTAATCGTCCCCATGATTACCTCCTGTCAGGATCAANGTAGGGCCGCTACCATTTTTGATCACAGCAATCGGCACCTGTTGAACTCCCCAAACGTCGTTGTTCGGTGACTGTGGGATATTGATGTGGCNAAACTGTTTGCCGTCTCGCTCCAGATCCACTGTGAGGAAGACTGAGGAGTGATGAGTTAACTGCGTGTTTACGTTGTTCCCAAAAAATTGACAAGAATTCAAACCTTGGCTTTTCTCCCCATCNTCTCAAATCTGCGTACCATTTTCTTTATCCGCTGCGTTTGCAAGATTTTTGGTTCGATTCTTTATATAGTTTTGGCTTCGCCAGCATCATTCAATTTTTTACTGAATTGCAGATGAATCTGAAAATTGTGGGGAATTCAACAGATGGCTACNGTGAACNAAGAACTTAATTAGTCTGTAGTAACAATCATAAAAATCATCGTACAGTAGACTGCGAGTCGATCCTTCGAACCATCATTGAAACTGGACGATTCATCCTTATGACTTTCTTGGTTTTATGNTTATTTGTTGAAGCTCATCNAAAAAATTAGTTTTAGCAGTTTTCCAAACGCATTCAGGGAAAAGGAGCAGAATGAAGATCACAGACCTAAAGTGTGCACTGATTGGCAAAAACCCCGTTGTCCGGATTGTCACAGATGAAGGCCTTTCTGGGTATGGAGAAGCNGAGCAGTACAAGCCCTATCTCAAACCATGGGTCTTGCAGTTTCGGGAAACACTGATTGGAGAAGACCCCACTGATGTTGAGCGTTGCATGCTTAAAATCCGACAACGTGGTTCATTCAAACCCTATGGTGCACCGGTCTCGATCATTGAACATGCGCTCTGGGATATTGCGGGAAAAGCTGCCGGAGTGCCTGTCTATAAATTGCTTGGTGGCAAGGTCCGGGATCAGGTGCGCACCTACAATGGTTCAATTCGTCGACCGATGGGGGAGTGGACTCCGGAGGCGATGGCGGAGAATTGTCTTTGGATGAAATCCCTGCCCGAGGGTTTTGATATCGTCAAGCAGGGGATCGCCTTCCATTCACCAATGAAGAAGCTCGATCATTTCTTCTATGGACAGCCAGCGCAAAGTCACTTCCACGGACAAATGGATCAGGGGGCCTTGACGGAACGCGGACTTGCACTACTAGTCGATTGCGTAGCCGCCATGAAAGAAGTGCTCGGTGATGAAGTAGGACTCGCCCTCGACTGTGGTCCCGGATGGATGCCTGCAGATGCGCTACGCTTTGCCCGAGCGGTCGAACCCTACAACCTGATGTGGCTGGAGGACATGCTCACTGGGGATTACGTTCCCTACGTGAACGCAGATGTCTATCGGGACCTGACCCACTTCACTTCCACCCCAATCCATACAGGTGAACAGATCTATCTGCGCCAGAACTTCAAGGATCTGATCGAAAGTCATGCAGTCAATGTCGTGGGGCCCGATCCAGCAGATGTGGGTGGAATCGCAGAGTTGAAGTGGATTGCCGAATACGCCTACCTGCACGGCATCCTGATGGCACCTCATGGGACGGGCAACGGTGTACTGGGGCTGGCAGCGCTGATTCAGGTCTGTGCCACATTGCCAGCCAACTTCATTGCCTTTGAATATCCAACAGGACATAATCCNTGGTGGTACGAGATCGTGGANGGCCTACCCAATCCCATCGTAAAAAATTCCATGATTGACGTGATCGAGCGACCGGGAATGGGGGTTGACCTGATTCCAGAAGCNGCAGCACAATATCTGGCTCCAGAAGATGTAAGCTTCTTCNACTGACTACTGACGATCAAATTGCTGTTTGTTTGGAAAGGGCTGCACTTGGGAAACTTGCAAATCTAGAGTCTTTTCTCTAGCTTCCGGATTCCAAGTCATCCATCAGAATGTAGGGTCAACGCCTCCTGTAGTTTTTTCAATGATACTGTTCATNAGAGATCAANAGGATACTAAGCACTGTCTAGTGCTCCCTACCTTCAGTCTGTTCNAACAACTCTCAGCCAGGATTTCCAATGCCCAACTGGAGTGATGTCGACACCCCTGCCGTGTTGATCGATCTGGAAAAAGTCTCTGCCAATCTGCTGCGTGTCCAAGGTTATGCAGACACCCACGGTCTGACNCTGCGACCTCACATCAAAACCCATAAGCTCCATCGCTTTGCAAATTTACAGGTGGAATTCGGAGCTTGTGGAATCACTTGTCAAAAGGTTGGAGAAGCTGAGAGTATGGCAGTGGGTGGAATTCAAGACATCCTGATCACCTACAATCTGGTAGGAGAAGCCAAGTTGGAGCGACTGGCCAAGCTACACGAGAGCATTCAGGTGAGTGTGGTCACTGACAATGAGACCGTAGCCCAAGGCTATGCCAACAAGTTTCAGAATCCCAAGCGCCAACTGAGGGTGCTGGTTGAGTGCGACACGGGTGCNGGTCGCTGCGGAGTCCAAACTCCGGAGGAAGCACTGAAGCTTGCCCGTTTCATTGCCGAGCAACCCGGATTNCACTTCCTTGGTTTGATGACCTATCCACCACGCAATCGTGTGGCTGAAGTTGATCAATGGTTGGAAGATGCACGCAAGCTGCTGACTGAAAATCGTCTGGCTCCAGAGGTCATTTCCAGCGGAGGAACTCCCAACTACTACCAGGCTGCGGAAGTCAAGGCTGTGACTGAGCACCGTCCAGGGACTTACATCTACTGTGACCGCATGATGGCCAGTTATGGTTTTGGAACATTGGACGACTGTGCGCTGACCGTTCTAGCAACCGTGGTCAGTCGCCCCACCGAGAACCGAGCTGTTGTCGATACTGGCTCCAAGTCACTCGGTTCGGATCGTTGTGATGCACCAGGAATGGGACACCTGNTGGAATATCCAGAAGCAATCATCACGACCCTCAATGAAGAACACGGTACGATCGATCTCACAGATTGTGCGAATAAGCCTGCCATCGGAGAGAAAGTTCGGATCATCCCGAACCATGTCTGTCTGGTATCCAACCTTTTTGATCAAGTCAACCTGATTCGGCAGGATCAGTTGGAAGCCACCGTCCCCGTCAACGCACGAGGTATGGTCAGCTAAACTTNCATTCTCTTTTTCTTGTTCATCGGAAACATTATGAGCATCCAAANCCATTCACAGCCTTCCAAACTNAAAATCACCGACCTCCGCTTTGCCATTGTGGGTCATGACAACTGGCGTTGGCCTCTGCTGCAGATCTACACCAATCAGGGCATCACTGGACTAGGTGAGGTGCGAGACGGCGCCAGTATCCGATACGCACTGATGCTCAAGAGTAGATTACTTGGAGAAAACCCCTGCAACGTTGAACGAATCTTCCGCAAAATCCAGCAGTTTGGCTTTCATGGAAGACAGGGGGGAGGCGTCTGTGGTGTAGAGATGGCCCTGATGGATCTGGCTGGAAAGGCCTANGGGGTACCCTCCTACATGCTCGCTGGTGGGAAGTATCGTGACCGGATCAAGGTCTATGCCGATACTCCTTCAGAACAGGATCCTAAGCAGATGGCGGCTCGTATGCAGACTCGCATCGACAAGGGCTACCATGATTTCTCAAGATGGATGTGGGTATCAACCTACTGCGTGGCATCGAAGGGACATTAATTCAGGATCCAGCCGTTGCTACGAATCCCAACCTGATGCATCCTTTCACGGCTACACAAATTACTCAGAAAGGTATCGAACATCTGGCCGAATACGCCCGGGTAATCCGCGAAAAGCTCGGCAACACAATCCCGATTGCCATTGACCACTTTGGTCACATTGGACTCGACAGCTGCATTCGTCTTGGTCGTGCGCTGGATCGCTTCACCTTCGCCTGGTATGAAGACATGCTTCCATGGCAGTTCCCCAAGCAGCTAAAGGCTATTAAGGACGCAGTCGAGACTCCAGTTTGTACCGGTGAAGACATCTATCTGCGCCAGGAATTCAAGACCCTGCTCGATGAAGACTGTGTCTCCTACGTTCATCCAGATCTGGCCACTTCTGGTGGTATCCTTGAAACCAAGCGCATTGGTGATCTTGCCCAGGATTACGGGGTGCCGATGGTATTGCACCAAGCTGGCTCTCCCATCGTCGCAATGGCAAACGTCCACTGTGCTGCAGCAACCGAAAACTTCGTTGCCTTGGAAATGCACTCCGTCGACATTCCTTGGTGGGAAGATCTGGTGACTTTTGAAGGCAAGGCCCTTGTTGAAGATGGCCACATTCGGGTTCCGGAAGCCCCAGGCCTTGGTATCGAATTGAACGAAGAAGTGGTGCAGGCGCACCTCAATCCTCTTACTCCAGAGCTTCGTGGCTTCTTTGAATCAACTGACAGCTGGAATGTTCTGGACTCCCACGACCGCCTTTGGAGCTAAATCTTATGGAAACCCAAGTCCACCCTGTCCGATTTCAACGACCTGAACGTGCCAAGATCGAACAACTGAAGGAGATCGGTAGCGCGACACTCAGTGCTGAACTCAAACATAAAGCAGGCATCCGCAATTCTCACATTGTCGGACCCGTGACCCAAGAAAAAGGACGAGTGATCGGAGGTCCAGCGATCACGCTTCAGTTCATGCCAATTCGTGAAGATTACTATGAGGACAAATCAGAATACCAGGAAGTGGAGAAACAACTTCACCGACACGCCCTATACCTTGCAGAGGCTGGAGATATCGTGGTTGTCGATGCCCGTGCAGATATGCAGAGTGGGGTCTTTGGTGAGATGATGCTAACCTATCTCCAAGGCAAGGGAGGGGAAGGCATTGTCGTCGATGGAGTGGTTCGTGACTCCCAACCGGCACTCGAGACCGGACTAGGAATGTGGGTTCGTGGATTTACACCCAACTACCACATTCAGACCGGCATTTTTCCCTTCTCGGTCAACTGTCCGATTGCCTGTGGAGGCAGGCTTGTTTTCCCAGGAGATATCATTATCGCTGATGACGATGGCGTTGTTGTTGTCCCCTTACAACTCGTTGACGACATCATTGCTCATGCAGGTACGCACAAGGATTGGGAGGTCTTCTCCAAGCTGAGACTCTCTGAGGGTGGAGATCTCCGTAAGTACTATCCACTGACCGAAGAAGCTCAGCAGGAATTCGAAGAGTGGAAAAAAACTCATAAAAGTGGAGTTTGAGATGATCCGAATTGCCGAATTTTTTCAGCCCGACCAGGAAAGCCTGATCCGCCTTGTCAAACAGTGTGGAGTGAACGATGTCGTGGGATCAATGGACTGGAGCGAAGGGCTGGAGGTTCCGAAGGAGCGACTGCCTTGGAGTATGGATAAGCTAGCTACCCAAAAGAAACGCTACGAGGAGACCGGATTCTATCTGGCCGCCTTGGAAAACCGACCACCAATGGAGAAGGTCAAGCTCGGCATCGAGGGACGAGACCAGGAGATTGAGCAGGTGATCGAGTTGATCAGCAACATGGGAAAACTGGAAATTCCTGTCTGGTGCTACGAGTGGATGCCAATCTTCAACTGGATTCGTACTACCACCAACCTACCCTCGCGGGGAGGAGCACTGGTGACCCAGTTTCGACTCGAGGATGTTACGGATCCTTACGAGAACGAATATAGCCTCACCGAAGAGAAACTCTGGGACAACCTGAAGTATTTCCTAGATGCCGTGGTTCCCGAAGCTGAGTCTGCTGGAGTCAAGCTCGCCATGCACCCAGACGATCCCCCGATTCCACTGGTCAAGGGGACTCCTCGGATCATGTATAGTATCGATAACTTCCAGCAACTGCTAGACCTGCATCCCAGTGAGATGAGTGGCATCGCCCTGTGTCAGGGCAACTTCACACTAATGACAGATGATCTACCGGGGGTGATCCGTAAGTTTGGTAAGCAGCAGAAGATCTTCTTTGTGCACTTCCGCGATGTGCAGGGACAGGCCACTGATTTTGTCGAGACCTTCCACGATGACGGCAAGACTGATATGGTTGCTTGCATGCAGGCTTACAAGGAAGTGGGCTATAATGGTATTTGTCGCCCCGACCACGTTCCCACGATGGGGGAGGACAGCAACCAAAATTTCGGTTACTCTGAGATCGGTAGACTTTTCGCGATCGGCTATCTTAAGGGCCTACGGCAAGCGGTCTATGCATGAGCCAACTCAATCTAGCAATTCTCTGTCAATTGACTTATAAGGAGACTTTTTTAAGAAACTACTGATTATAACAAGCAGAGAGACTATTCATAAAATTTGCAGTTTACACGAAGTGGTATTGGAAAAATAGTGTTCCAAGTCCAGCAGAATTGCAGGCAAATATGAATAAGTCTGTGAGTGGGGATACTACTGCTGAGGACGTCATCTGGTGGAAAATTGATGAGAACCATCATCAATCTCTAATCATCTATCCTTCAGAAAAAATCGCGGAGGAGGAAATGGCAAAAAGACAAGTGAAGCGAGAAAAAAGCAGCACTGATAACGATATAGTATTGGTTGAAGAATTCATGGGACCAATCATGTCGAGGTTAACAGAACTTTAACCACTATTTATATTCTTCCTACTAAAAAATCGTCTCATGAGACGGTCTCACCTTCATATTGACCAAACATCCTAGAGAAAATAATTGAATGAACTCAATGACCAGAATTTGTTGTGGGTTTTCTCTTCTAGTCCTAGCCTTTGGATGCACCTCCACTAGGCCCACGATTCAAGAAATTCAAATCAACGAGTGTGCTTCCACAAGTTTCTTGGAGGAATGGGACTGCATCAAATCAAAGGTAGAATCGATCTATAACGACAATGGCACCCGAACGGAAAAGTATATTTCAGAGTATGTGTTCGTTGGGGATAAGCTCGTAGACTCTGTAAAAAGTGGAGAGATCAATGATCAGGAAGCGAGCATTCGGCTGCTTGAATTTGCTAATGACCAAGACAAACAATTCCAGCAAAGAGAACCTAAATTCCGCTTTGGAATTGGGATCATGAGGAGTTTCTGAAAGCAGTTAGCAGCAAAGACTGATTCTCAAGTTCAGCCACCAAAAAATTTAAAGTTCACGAGCCTGAGCCAAATCACTTTTACTTGTTGACGAGGAAATAGTGCCAATGAGACTAGCAGGCAAGAGTATTCTAATTACAGGGGCGACAGGAAGCATCGGCAAGGAAACCGCGAAGTTATGCAAAAAAAATGGTGCGAAGCTAGCGCTGCTGGGAAGAGACCGGAACAAGCTAAATGAACTTCAGGCTGAATTGGGTGTTGATGAAAACATCATCTATCTTGAATACGAAGCCAGAGACGAAAGTGCTGTTGCCTCTGCGACCAACAAAACGAATGAGAAATTTGGATTTTTGGACGCTGTGATTGCCTATGCTGCAATCGAAGGGGCGGTAAAACCACTGACAGAGCACACTTATGAACAATTCAACAGGTAGAGGAGTCATTGGTGTTAATGGGCTGTACCCTTTGCCAGCAAGCACGCGGTCTGTGGATGATTAAAACTGCGTGCCTAGAGTTTGGATCTAGTGGCATTCGTTTCAACATTCTAGCACTAGGTCCAGTTGCGAACCGGATGATGGAATCTCTGCATCAACAGGTAAATACGGAAATTCCAGAACAGGTTGAGGATTTTGTAAAAGCAATGATCCTGATGAACAGGTATGGAACTGATTCAGAGATCACACAATTTGCACTTTTCCTGGCTTCGGACGAATCCACTTTCTGCAACGGTGGGGTTTTTCTGGCAGATGGAGGTCTCACTGCTGGATGATTGGACAGGCCAAGTATTCGAATTTGAAGACTAGCGAGGGTCCCTGATGTTCGTAAGTCAAGAATTGGATAGATCGAATTCGAGAAAGATATTTCTAGCAAGTAGGACTTACCTGAACTGCTGAAAAATTTGTAATTTCCGCATCCTAGCAACTAATAGAAATTGAGAAAATCGCTTTATTCCCCAAAAAATTTCACTATCACGCCAAATACCCTGCCGTCACCACACCAATCACAGTGAAGGAAAACCTCCCTTCTTTCTCCGCTTCTTTCAGTTGTCTTCTCCATTCGCTGACTGTTTCCTCGGCAACACCATTCTGAAGAGCGACCTTCGCTAGATTCATTTCTGTGAAATTCGCAAAGGAATTACCGTCTCGCTTGGTAAAGAAGAAAGGTGTCGGAGTCGTTCTAACATTGTGAAAGCCATAATTGTTCAAGATCCCAAGCAGATTCGAAGGCAACATCAAATGAGCTTGATGTATAGCCGCTGTATGGATCATTTGATTTAGTTTCCCTTCTGGTCCGTGGAATCGAAAATAATCCCAAAGGGTGGAATAGTTCACAAACTTTGACCTTGGTTTCATCAATTTCACCATGGAAGTCATCAGGGAGTCCAAGTCTTCAACATATTCCAGGGTTTGTGTAGAGGTCACTGAATCTAATTGATGATCACTCCATTCGAGTTCTTCAAGCTTGCCGTTGAAAAACTCAATGTTGTCGACCTCTTCACAAAAGTTTTTTGCAGCTGTAATTTGATCTGCACTGATATCCAGGCCAATCACCTTGCCACTGGGCCCGACTCTCAATCCCACTTCCTTTAGCAGTTGACCACCCCCACATCCGATTTCCAGGATGACTTGTCCCAACTCAGGGCTTAGCTCCTTCAGCACAGCTTCTCTTCTCTGGACTCCCACACTTGTCTCAGAAATCCTTCTTTGTAACTGACTCATATCATTCCAATTCACCATCTGAATCCTTTCATCAAATATCTTCGATAGAGAAACTTATTTAGCTCAATGTGAGCTCATCTACTTTGCCCAAACTTTTATTGTCAATCTACCGACCAGTTGGATTTTACATTTGCCACCTGGACTCATTGAAAGCTAAGTTATCTCTTCCATGCAATTGGATGAAAAAAACTATGGTCAACAATCTCCCAAAATTGGCATAGCAATGCAAATTTTCAAGGGAGGTCAATGCCTGATTTTCTGCTCAATCAGTTGTCGAGAAGAATCGATATGAATGCAAAAACAGATTTTGGATTCATCAGTTTCACGAAACCGTTCCTCTGGAAAAGAAATCTTCTGGGGGGATGACCGTTTTGAGGATACAATCCGGTGCTTCACTCAATCAGATGCCTAGGGAAGCAGAACCTGCAGGTAAATGGAAAGGGGATTAGACCCCATTTACCTTCCAATAACAACCCTTATTGTCAGAGGAAGCAGGGGATGGAAGATAGAGTTCCTTTTGATATGCAACGGCCTGAATCAGAAATTTTTCATACACTTGTAGTTAACCAAAAAGCTAAAATCTACTTTCCTTCCCCTCATATCAGCTAACGATAAACATCCACTTCAGAGATCTGAATTTGAAAACAAAAACTGCTTTTTTCAGCAATCATGAAACAGCAATTGATCAAGTCTTCGGCAACGGCGCCAAAGAACATTTAGCGCAGATCAGCGAAACCTATCCTGTAGTGATTTCCAGTGAGAATTTTGAGTCTCATGCTCAGGACCTAGGAGAGTTGGAAGTCATCTTCTCCACGTGGGGCATGCCAGTTTTGAATGAAGAGCAACTTGCCAAACTTCCTAAACTGAAAGCATTGTTTTATGCTGCTGGTTCGGTCAAGTATTTTGCAGAACCTTTCCTGAAGCAGCAAGTGGTCATAGTCAGCGGCTGGGCGGCTAACGCCATACCAGTTGCCGAATTCACCGTATCTCAAATCCTGCTGGCAAATAAGGGCTATTTCCGTAACATTCGAGATTGTGTCGGCCCAGAAGGGTACAAATCAGCTTTTTTGGGTTTGGGAAATTATAGGTCAACCGTCGCATTACTGGGAGCTGGGATGGTGGGTAGGAGTGTTGTTGGTTTACTATCCTCTTTCCAGTTGGAGGTAGTGGTGTTTGATCCTTTCCTTTCCAAAGAAGAGGCAAAACGTCTAGCGGTCAAAAAAGTATCACTGGAGGAAGCTTTTCAATACGGACGGGTCGTCTCTAATCACCTGGCTGATGTGCCAGAAACAAAAGGGATGCTGCGGGCCCATCATTTTCATAGCATGTTAGAAAATTCTGTCTTCATCAACACTGGTCGTGGGGCTACCGTGATAGAAGCCGACCTGATAAATATATTAAAACAACGTCCAGATTTAACTGCCCTGCTGGATATCACCGATCCCGAACCTCCTCGCAGTGATTCATTACTGTACCAACTACCCAATGCAATTCTGAGCAGCCATATCGCAGGTTCAATTGGTGGCGAAGTCTTGAGAATAGCCAATACCGTAATCGAAGAGTTCTTTGCCTGGCAAGAGAATAAACCTTTGCGCTATGCAGTGACTCTCGAGATGCTTGAGGGAATGGCTTGAAATCAACTAATTAACTCGTTGATACTGTATTTTTCTGAGGAGCAATGATTCTTTTTGTAGCAGACAATCACTAT
>NYVT01000061.1:0-10366 GCA_002684675.1 Deltaproteobacteria bacterium | reverse complement strand
TTTTGGTCTTAGTGACTCTTGCCATTACGAGCTTTTTTTTACAGAAAAATTCCTCCTGGCTGACCCAAATTTTAGTAGGTGGACTTGCCATTTTTGGAGTAGTCTTTGCGGTTAATTCTTCGCTTCACTCCTACCTTATTCTTGCCTTTACTCAAAGCGAACGAGTGACCATGGATGTGGGTTTTTACTACATGGCCAATGCTGCTGGGCGTTTGCTGGGAACACTTCTCTCCGGTTGGACCTATCAAATTGTTGGACTTGTTGGGTGTCTGACAACCGCAACGCTGATGGTGGGAGTCAGTGTGCTAGCAACCATCCGGTTGAATTCAGGATACAAGCCCCAGGCTGTTAGCTGATGGAACCTGTTACCGCCTCACCATTCACTCCCTCCCTGGCTTTTTGTGGCTATTCGGGTTCTGGCAAGACCGAGTTGTTGCTCCAATGTTTGAAATTACTAAAAGCAGGTGGATTTTCACCGGCTGTACTCAAAAGCTCTTCGGAAGTTCACTCCCCAATTGCCAGCAAGGATAGCCAGAGATTTTTTGATGAAGGAGCTGCTGGTGTCGGTTTTGTTGATCCCGCTCAGACTCTTCTGCATTTACCTGGAAGTGACTTCTTTCAAGGATCTGTAGCCCCAGAAGTTCAGCTCCGACGCCAAGTTCCCTTCGATATTTTACTACGCGAAGGGGGTAAGCAATCAAGTGACTGGAAGGTGCTTTGTCTTCACCCCAGCCAGGGAATTCCTGTGCTGGACAACTCAAGAGTTCTTGCACTTTGGTCTGGCGTTCCCGGTTCAACAAATCCAGCATTGTTAGCTCGGTTGAAAATTCCCTGCTTTGGCCCGGGAGAAGAAATTAAACTAATGGATCATTGCCTCGAAAAACTCCGAGCAATGCGAAGGCAACAAACACTCAAGGCAGCTGTCCTCGTCGGAGGACAATCCACTAGGATGGGCCACCCAAAAGCTTGGATGCAAATCGACGGCAGACCGATGGCTCTAAAATTAGCTCATCTACTAGAAGAATTATTGGGAGTGGGTAGAGTCGTCTTTGGAGGGGTCCTGTCTCTTATTCCAAAGGATTGGTCCATCTCCAATCATCAAGAACTTGAGCGTTATGCTGTGATCCCAGATCGAGTGCAAGGCTTTGGTCCCTGGGGTGGACTGCTCGGGCTGTGGGAATCAGAACCAAACACAACCTGGCTGGTAGTTGGGTGCGATTATCCAAGGTTACATCTTGAGGCACTGGAGTGGTTGTTGTCGCAGAGAGATCCCCTTCGACTAGCTAGCTTGGCACGTCATGAGATTGGCCCTCTGGAAACCATGATTGGTGTCTATGAACCAGGTTTCCGTTATCTGCTAGAAGCTACGTGGCTAGATGGAGGGAAGCAGATCAATCGGAGAATGCAGCAATGGCCGCTAAATATTTTGAAAGTGCCTGAACACTTGAAGATTTGCTGGCAAGGAATCAACACTCCTGCAGACTTAGAGCAATTGATTCAGCAGTCATCCACACAACAACAGTAGCTGTGAGTTTACTCAAAGAATGACGATAGAAACTCTCTTCCTGTTGAGTAGCGGGCTATTTCTCGGCTGGTCGCTGGGAGCTAATGACGCTGGCAATGTCTTTGGGACAGCAGTCGGTAGTCGAATGATCCGTTTTTCAACAGCTGTGGTGGTTTGTAGTATATTTATGGTTCTCGGAGCCGTCTGGAGTGGGGAAGGTGTTTCGAGGGGGTTGGTCGAATTGGGTTCAGTGAGTGTGCTTGGTGGGGCGTTCATGGTTGCCCTGGCTGCAGCGATCGCTGTTTTCCTGATGATTCGAACTGGAATTCAGGTTTCGACAACACAGGCATTGATTGGATCTTTGCTGGGCTGGAATGCCTTTGCAGGAGTTGCAACAGACATCACTGTTTTTTTGCAAGTTGTTTCTACTTGGGTACTTGGACCTCTACTGGCTGCAGCGATGGCGATGGCAATGATGTGGATAGCAAAGTTTATCTTGCGAAATAGTCGAATTGGGTTGATTCGTCTGGATGGCTATACGCGGCTGGCCTTGCTTGGTTCTGGAGCGCTGGGTGCGTATAGCCTGGGCGCTAACAACATTGCAAACGTCGTTGCGGTCTTTTTGCCATCGCAGCCTTTCCCTGCTCTTAACTGGCGGGGCTTTGAAAGCTCACCAACCCAGCTATTGCTACTGGTTGGAGGGATAGCAATGGCCTCTGGAGTGTTGACCTACTCCAGAAGGACCATTGAATTGGTTGGATCTGGCCTGGCAAATCTGTCACCTTTGGCTGCCTGGATTTGTGTCAGTGCCCATTCAATAGTCTTGCTGCTTTTTGCCTCAGCTAGTTTGAAAGCTTGGCTTCAGTCAAAAGGTCTACCATCACTGCCCTTAGTGCCTGTCTCTAGTTCTCAGGCAATACTCGGAGCAATACTGGGTGTCGGTTTGTTACGTGGTGGGCGGGACATCAATTGGGGGAGAGTCGGAAGAGTAGCACTGGGCTGGTTAATTACACCGTTAGTAGCAAGTCTTCTTTGCTTTTTGGGCCTCTTCATTCTCCAGAATGTGTTTTCCCTGCGGGTTGTCAACTAGGCCATTCTTTTGGTGGCAATCAGCAGTACTTCATCCGCTACATCTTCTGCTAGATCAGAGATTCCTCCCAGTCGCTGAAGCATGGCCTTGTACTGGAACTGGCGCGCTAATTCCAGCGAATCATCTCTAAACACTCGAACCAATAACTGCTGTTCCACTCGATCCACCTCACTTTCTTGACGGGCGACTTCTTCGGCATGACGAGGCACGGAGCGAAGATCTGAGAAGAGCGAGTCCACAGTGGCGCTCAACGCACGGAGACAACTATGGGTCTTGTGAAACATCAATACTAGGGAGGCTCGGAAATCATTGGGGAGTGGGGGAAGCTCTAGTAGTAGCTCTTTGAGGGAATGACGACACTGTCCTGGAATACGATCGAGCTTAGTCAGTAGGCGCAGCACATCATCTCTAGAATCAGGCATCAGCGCTTCCCGCAGGAGCAATTGCTGAATTTGACGCTGCAAGTCGTCCAACTCGGACTCCAGACGGTCCACCTCTTGGGCTCGCTGCTCACACTCTGCGAGGTTACCGTCCAGGTAGGCGGTCAAGGCCTCTCGATGATGAAGAGCCAGATCTTCTAAGTTCCTCAATAGAAACCTGATCAGGTCTTCAACTTGTTGCTGCTTGCGAAATAGGGAGAGCGTCAACATGCTTAGATGATCGCATGGCGGGCTTTGGCAGAGAGCCACTCACTGAAGAGCACGGTCAGGAAAATCATCAGTAGAATCANGGTCACTTGAGGCCAGGCTAGAATGTTCAGAGATGCCTGAAGCTGCAGTCCGATCCCTCCAGCTCCGACCAATCCTAAGACNGTGGATTCACGGATGTTGATGTCCCAGCGGAACACAGACACACCAACAAAGGTAGGAAGAATTTGTGGAACGATGCCATAGGCAATCACTTGGGAACGACTGGCTCCTGTTGTCTTGATTGCCTCTACCTGGTTTTCATCAATCTCTTCAATGGCCTCATAGAGTAGTTTGGCAACAAAGCCAATGGATCGCAGGGCAATCGCAATGATTCCGGCAAGTACCCCAGGTCCCAGGATAGAGACCAACAACAGGGACCAGATCAGTGAATTAATGGATCGCGATGAAACGATGACTAGTAGGGCAATTGGTCGCAGGAGTGTGGGGCTGGGCGAAGTATTGCGTGCTGCGAGGAAGGCCACAGGCACAGCTAGAACTAGGGCCAGCAGAGTACCGAGAGTNGCGATATTCAGAGTGTCCCATAGAGGAACCCAGAGCTTGTCGATGTATTCCCACCTTGGTGGGANCATCCTNGAGCCGATATCTGCNGCAATGGTTGGGGCATCCAGCACAAAGAACCATTCNGTTTTCTCTGAAACCAGTTGCCAGCACCAGACAAACAGCGCAGTCCCAAAAAACCAAATCGCCCAGTGAGTCAACTGTGTCTTGCGGTCGCGATGCTTCCAGATCTTTTCTTGGGAGTTCATTTCAACAGGCATCACTGAACTCGCTTGCGAATCGCACTAGATGAATACTCGGCAAACATCACGATTCCAATGATNAAGATCAGGATAGCTGCGGCAGTATCGAATTCGTAGCGGTCAAACGCTGTGTTCAGAGTAGCTCCGATTCCTCCAGCTCCAACAAGGCCTACAACAGCTGATTCTCGAAAGTTGATGTCGAGCCGATANAGTGAGAGTCCAATCAAACGAGGCATCACCTGCGGTTGAATACCGTAGTTCAACCACTGCCACCAGCGGGCTCCTGTCGAACGAACAGCTTCGCCTTGTCCAGGATCAATGTTCTCAATGGCTTCAGCAAGCAGTTTGGCCAAAAATCCAATGGTCGCAAAAGAGATTGTTAGTACACCGGCAAAGGGTCCAAACCCAAAGATCGCTACAAATAGGATGGCTATGATGACTTCTTGGAAGGTCCGGGAGAGTGTAATGATNGCTCGGCAGAAGAGATAGATGGGCAAAGGAGCGAGGTTGCGGGAAGCTCCAAGGGCAATCGGGATTGAAATAACAATACCAATTACTGTAGAGACTACCGTCATCACCAAGCTCTCTGCTAACCCCTCAGAGATGTCAGTCCAGCGCTCAGTGAAGTTGGGTTGGGCAAATGCTGCGACAAACTGCAGTCCCCGATCCAATCCTGCNTAGATTCTCATCCAGTTGACTTCTACAGAGCCAAGCGCTAGCAGCATNTAGANTAAGACTCCAATTGTGATCCCCCAACGGAGTTTAGGANTTTCAATGAGTGGTTTTGGTCTCCAGGTCCTTGAAGCATTCATCAGAGGTTCTCCTCAAGATCACCAATNTCTCGCTCAGACTCGCTGCTCTGTTGCTTGCGAACTGCTGTCCAGTCTTCCTCTCCATAGATCTGTGTCAGTACATCTGAAGTCAGACCTTCTGGATCACCGTCATAGACGATCGAGCCAGNCTGCAGACCCACGATGCGCTGTGCAAACATCTGGGCNAGCGCCACATCATGGATATTAATGATCGCTGCAAGNTTGCGTTCGGTGCAGAGTTCCGTAATCAACCGCATGATCTGTCGGGAAGTTTTGGGATCAAGGCTTGCCGTGGGTTCATCCACCAGCAGCAACTCCGGNTTCTGAATCANAGCCCGGGCAATGCCNACTCTTTGCCGTTGCCCACCAGAAAGCTCATCGGCACGTTTGTCTGCCATTGGTTCCAAGCCGACACGGTCCAGCAGTGAAAAAGCCGTGTCAATATCTGACTGNGGGAAGNGACGGAAGTAGCTGGCCCAAAATCCAACGTAACCCAATCGACCAGAGAGTACGTTTTCCATCACACTAAGTCGTTCTACCAGAGCATATTCCTGAAAAATCATTCCAATTCTTCGACGGACCCTGCGCAGACCACTACTTCGCAAGTGGGTTAGACTCTCTCCTTTCAGTAGGACGTCTCCTGAAGTGGGTTCGACGAGTCGATTGATGCAGCGAATCAATGTAGACTTGCCAGCTCCAGAAGGGCCAATCAAGGCAAGAACCTGCCCAGCTGGAANCGTTAGGTCGACTTCCTTGAGGGCACGGTCTCCAGTGCGATACCTTTTGCCTAGTTTCTTCAATTCAAGCATGAAAAATCTGCGAAGGGGTCCGCTCCTAAGGGAGCGGACAGAGATAAGTTACTTGCAGGCGTAGGAAACGTTATTGGCTTTGTCGATCGTACGGATCACAGCCCAATGCTCTTTGTAGGTAATTGGCAAAAACTTACCTTCGTTGGACTTCTCAAATTCAACTTTTAAGCTGGTTGGTGTACCGTCTGGCTTGTCCCACTTAAAGCTGGAGAAGGCTTCCCGAACTTTCTTGGCTACATCTGGATGCAGGTTGTGAACATGTCCAAATCCAGTGGTCGGGAAAGTCTGAGACTTATAGATCGTAATCACATCCTCAGCCTTAATCACATCTCGTGAGATCATTCTTGATTTCACTGAGTTGGCGATGGAAGCTGCATCATAGTCCTTGTTGGCTACACCAAGAATCGAGTTGTCGTGCTTTCCAGAGAAGGAAGGCTCAAAATCACGCTCAGGAAGCATGTCAAACTCGGCCTTCAAGATCGCAGAAGGCGCCTTAAATCCAGAGTTGGATGTCGGAGAGGTGAACGCGAGGTTACGACCCTTGATGTCTTCGACCTTGTTGATTCCACTGCCTGGATAAGTGATGATCTCCATCTCGTAGCCGAAGTTGCCATCAAGGCTGGCCATGATCATGAAGGGTGCAAAGCCAGCACAGTTGACAGCCAATGGATTGGAGCCGGTATTGAATCCGGCTACGTGTATGCGTCCAGAGCGCATNGCTTCGATTTGAGCTGCATTGGACTGAATAATGAAGTACCTAACCTTTTTGCCCGTTACTTCTTCCATATGTGTAATGAAATCNGCCCAGGCAGTCTTGTANACAGCAGGATCTTCAACAGGTGTGTAAACAAAATTCAAAGTGTCTGGGTTGACCCATTCACTGGGATCTGTAGGAGCATCAGCCACTAGGTCACCATCTCGGTCACAGAAACGGCTGTCCAGAGTTCCTCGNGGACACTCCTGGGCCATCAAGGTTCCAGCAGTCAGTAACGACACACCCAAAATACCTGCAGAANGCAGCAAGCTTGTCAATCTNTTNAACATGTTTCCTCCACGGAAGTTCTTCAGTTTTTTCAATGGCAACGACAACGGACCAGTAATCCACTGACTTGCCAAAGACAACAGGAGACAGAAAAATGTGATGATTCGATTCACGTTTCAAGCTATTCCTCCACATTCAATCTCGCTATTACTACTCAATGATAGAAATACGCTGGCTCAAAACGCTATTTCGATGGCTGTTTCTTATGCTTGGAGTTTTGTTGATGCTTACTCTTTTTCAGCATAAGCTAATCTATCATCCCCGAACCTACCCAGCAGGTTATCAACCCTGGAAAACTTCTTCTCTGGAACTCCTTCGCTATCACACAACAGAAGGTTTACAGACAGCTTATTACCTTCCTCCTCAGAACGGCTCAGTTCAACGCGTCTGGGTTTTGTTTGGCGGGAACGCTGGCCTGGCGTTGGATTGGCTTGGGCTTCTTACTCAGGTAAATCTATCCGGGGTGGGCTTTCTTTTGATTGACTATCCCGGCTATGGGGCTTGTGAGGGTAGTGCTTCCCCTGAGATGATTCGTGTTTCTACAAGGGAAGTATTCCAGGCATGGCAGAGAGAGTATGGGATTGAATCACAGCCAGGCTGGGCCACCTTGGGGCATTCGCTGGGAGCTGCAGCGGCTTTGCAGTTTGCAGAAGATCATCCNGTAGATCGAATCGTTCTGTTATCACCGTTCACAAGCTTGGCAGACATGGTGCGACATCTCTTTGGTGGGTGGCTGGTGCCGCTCTTGCGACATCACTTTGAAAATCGGAAACCACTGCAGGTGGTGTTGGAACGAAACCCATTTCCAGCAATTCTGATTAGTCATGGAGATCGTGACGAGGTCGTCCCTGTTCAGATGGGACGAGAACTGGCCGCCTTGAACCCAGGGCAGATCGAATATCTTGAAGTTCNGGATACGGGACACAATGACATCTTGAGCAAGCTCTGGCCGAGGCTATACCAAGAATTTGCTGCTTCTTTGTGATTGCTCGTTCTGCTTCAGTTTCTCCAAGATGGAAGGGGACTGCTAGTCTTGATAAAAAAATTCATTCAAGAAAGTTATAAATACGATTCAATGCTTTCAATAAATAAATCTATATTTTACAGATAAAATATATAAGNTATTGATATTANTAATATTAAAATTTNTGTAAAATCAGATAAAATATATTTTATAAATAAAAAATTTGTTGTGATTGCTGANCTCATTCTCTTGCACACNTCCAACTGAGTTGGCNCATCTGTGATGAATTATAATTTTTGGGTTGAGTGAACTAATTTGGCCAGAGCTTGGTGTGAAACAACCGATTGCTGNTTTTAAATATAAATCTTAATAAATTTGTCAGAGTTGAATGAGAAAAAAGAGGGGGATCATTCACAAATACAAGTGATTACGTATATAATTTGTAACAAATTGAGAATTATTTGGACATGGATTCAAAATGAGATGGATTTGAACGGGAAAATCCTCAAAATACCTTAAGTTGACATTTTTCAGTGAGGACACCTCTTAGATGCTAACCATAATTATTGAATAAATCTCTCTCTCAATAACTTCGACGGTCCTCCTTGTTTCCATTCACACCTACAGCGGTTGAAGGTAATTGGTTTCTTAGCGGCATCAGTGCAAACTCCGTTTGACCTCTAATTTCATCATTAAAAATATATATTAATGATTTATTTGGTCACTTTACTGACCTATTTTTATAAATGTGACAAATTTATTAAAAATAATAAAAATAATAAAATAATTACTTGACCTTCTGAACAATACTGCATAGATTCAGAAAAATCTTTCAAATTTGTTCAGAAAAATCACAAAGAGTAGTTCAAGCAATTTTCTCATTCGAACAAATACTCAGGAATTATTAACAAACTTTTCTTCATTGAGGTTCACATGAAAAAGCAGCGGCAATTACTTCTCGTTGCGATGTTGACGGTCGGCATACTCCAGGTTGGCTGCATGATGCCAGAGGAAGGAACCATTATGTATGATCAGGATTATCCCGAATTGCCTACTGACAATGTGGGTGGCAGTGGCAGCGGCTCTAGTGGAGGAGATGGCAGTGGCAGCGGAAGTGGAGAACGCAACCCTGAGTCAAACGTAGGCTTCACCGTGACTGAAACTGACGGAGTTACTTCCGTTACTGAGGGTGGCAATACCGACACCATCAGCGTGGTGCTCAACTCACAACCAACTTCGGACGTGACCATCTCTTTGAACAGTGATCCAGAATACCAGATCACCACCTCTTCCGGCAGNCTGACCTTTACTCCAAGTAACTGGGACTCAGCCCAGGTAGTCANCGTCAGCGCCTACGAAGATGGCAACCTTGATGGGGACGTGACCACCACGTTGAGAGCGCAGGTCANTGGNTCTGNCGATCCCANCTACGCCAATGGAATTCCTGCACAAGACGTGAGTGTGACCGCCATCGACAGTGGCACCATCATCTTACCACCCCCCCCAGCGGNTGGACCAGGNATCACTGTTACCCAATCTGGAGGCAACACCGTTGTCGAAGAGAGCGGCGCCACTGATACGATTACCGTTGTACTCAATCAGCAACCTGCAGGGGATGTGACCGTGGCCATTGCCTCCCCCGATGGGGAGATCAACGCCGATCCGGCCGAGNTGACCTTTCTCGCCAGCAACTGGAACCAACCCCAGTACGTGACGATCAGTGCCGTCGAAGATGGCGTNGCCGACAATGATCAGGATACTACCTTCACCGTGGCCGTCAGCAACTCAAGTGATGCGAACTACACCGGGCTGGGGACCATCCGTGTGCCAGTCAAAGTGATCGATGGTGGCAATGTCTCTGGCATCGTCATCACTTCCAGTGATGGCAACAACCAGGTCAAGGAGAGTGGTGACGGTGACAGCTTCGAAGTGTCCTTGAGTATGCAGCCCAACGCCAACGTGATGATTACACTGAGCGATAACGACACCAGCGAGATCAGCTACAGCCCAAGCACACTCAGCTTCACACCTGACAACTGGGACACACCCCAAACTGTTGATCTAAGTGCTGAGGAAGACAACATCAAGGACGGCAACCAGACTACGCTGTTGACCCTGACTTCTACTTCTGATGATGCAGCCAGTAGTGGCTTGAGCACCAGTACCGAAGTAGTCACCGTCGACAGTGCAACAGAGCCTGGAGTGACCATTACTGACGTTCCTATCAGTCTGATCGAGAGTGGAGCCAGTAAAACTCTGAGCTTTGAGCTCGACACTCCCCCGGCAGCCAGCACGGTGGTAACGATCACCCTGAGTGATAACGACTCCAGCGAGCTCAGCTATAGTCCAAAAACGCTTACCTTCACCAGTAGTAACTGGAATGCTCAACAGGAAGTTAAGCTCAATGCTATCGAAGATAAAATCCGTGATAGTGATCAGCAGGTCAGCCTGAACATCAGCGTCAGCTCTAATCCAGCAGGTAGCTACGGCAGTACAATGGACACCAGCCTGACGATCACTACCCAGGACAGTGGCAACACACCTCCAGATAGTCCAACTGGACTGGTAGCCACACCGACTCTACCCTCCGGCTACGTCGACTTGAGCTGGACAGAACCGACCGACCCGGCGGCGGAGAGCTACACGATCTACTGGAGCGATGATCCAAACACTCCGATTGATCCGAGCAAGCCCA
>NYVT01000060.1:0-18798 GCA_002684675.1 Deltaproteobacteria bacterium | reverse complement strand
GGTGATGTTATCCGAGGAGCAATGCTGGCACACAAAGCAGAGGAAGAAGGAGTGTTCGCCGCAGAAGTCATTGCTGGACAGCGCCCCCACATGAACTATCGGGCAATCCCAAGCGTGCTCTACACCTGGCCAGAAGCTGCAGGTGTTGGCTATACAGAGCAGGAACTGAAGGCAGCTGGGAGGAGCTTCAAAATTGGTTCCTTCCCATTTAAAGCCTTGGGGCGTGCCCGGGCAGCGATGGAAACTGATGGATTGGTCAAGGTGATTGCTGATCAGGAAACCGACGAGGTGCTAGGTATCCACATGGTTGGAGCTCGGATCGCAGACCTGATTGCGGAGGCTGTCGTAGCTTTTGAATATCGTTGCAGTGCCGAGGACATTGCAAGAATGTCCCATGCTCACCCGACTTTTGCAGAAGCAATCAAAGAAGCTGCATTGGATGCTACAGGTAAGCGAGCGATCCATATCTGATTGATGATCCAGACGACCTTTTTAGTCGTCTTTCTCCCTTTGTCAATAATACCGGTTCAAGGAGGCTAAATGCCGCTGTGCCAACGAGCCTTTGTCGTACTCTATGCCTGTTATCTGATGACCCATAGTTGGGCAATTGCACAAGAAAATGAGCAGAGTGAAAAAGTTCTGTTGGAAACCCAGAGTGCACTACAACAGGTCGAGGACGCGCTCCAACGTACTGAATCAACAGTAAAGGAAGCAGAGACCCAGTCTGCATCTGTACTGTCTGAACTGCCAGACACTGTGGCCACTGAAGAGACTACTATTGATCCTGTTGAACTAGCTCGTGATTGGAAAAAAATCTTTGATCAGGCGATGCAGGAGTTTGAATTTGGTGAACTGGAAAACAGTCTGGATAAGGTTCTAGAAGCTCGTGAGTTAGCGGATCAGCACTTTGGACCACGAGATGAACGAACTCTTCGGGCTTATTTACTTCAGGCACTGCTATATGGAGAACTGGGAGAACTGGAAATTGCCAATGAACTCTACCAGGAAACTCTGGTCATTGCCATGGAGCAGCAGGGAACCAACTCCAACATCGTTTTGCAGATTCTTGATCAGTACGGAAGATTCTTTGCCGAGTTGGGTGAATACGAGATGGCCGACGTCGTTCATGAAAAGGCCTATCTTATCTCCTCCGAAGACCTGGGGGCAAAGGATCCCCGAACGATCATGCGTTTACAGACCTTGGCAAATAATGATGCGGACTTGCAGCGCTATGAACTGGCAGAGCAGCGCTTACAAGACGCTCAAGCAACTCTCGTGACAGCAGTTGGGGCAGAAGCTTTGCCTACTATCAATGTCCTGGAAGACCTAGCGCAGCTTTATCAGCGCCAAGGCAAATTACGTCCTGCTCTAGAACCACTGGAGCAGAGTTATGCCCTACGAACAAAGGTTCAGGGACCTGAGGAAACACAGACGTTGGAGACCAAGGAACGATTGGCAGAGTTGTATCGACAGTTGGGACGTCCTGATGAAGCAGAGCCGATGTTCCTGGAAGTGATCGCAGCGTCAGAACAACTACTTGGAATTGCAGATCCACTGGTGATCGATGCAAAAAGTCATCTTGCTCAACTCTATGAAAACACTAACAACTTTGTTGCATCCCTTCGCTACTACCAAGAAGTATACGAAATCGACCAACAAATTCTTGGTGATGCTCATCCAAACACAGCAGGAGATCTGAACAATCTGGCTGGCATCTACCGTCGGCTTGGCCAGTTGCGGCAATCCGAAGCCACCTATCGACAGGCACTGCAAGCGATGAGTGCTGCACTTGGTGAAGGCGCACCCCAGACCATCTCTATCATGAACAACTTGGCTCTTGTCCTGGAAAGCCAAGGACTCTATGACGAAGCTGAACCACTCTACCAGAAAGCACTGGCACTTTCCCAAGTGGAGCAAGGCAAAGAGCACCCAACCTCACTGGTACTCAACAACAACATTGCCATGCTCTACGAGGCGCAAGGAGACTTCAGCCGAGCGGAGCGGACCTATCAGCGAGTCATTGAACTCAACAAGCAGGTCTTCGGCCTCACTCACCCAAACACGGTTGCCAGCATTAACAACCTGGCTTACCTCTACCTGATTGACCAAAAACCGGAACAAGCAGAAACCAATTTTCTCAAAGCTTACGAAATCTGGAAGGAACTCTACGGAGAAAAGCACCAGGACACACTCAAGGCACTTAATAATAGTGGCCGAGTTCAAACACAACTTGGCGAACTGGAACAAGCAGAAGAAACTCTGGTTCGTGCCCTCGAACTGCGTACTGAACTATTTGGAGGGCAGGAACATGAAGACGTGCTACGTAGTATGAATGATCTCGCCATGCTCTACTTTGAACAAGGTCGTGAATACGAGGCTCTGGAACTTTTCCGGGAAACGCTGGAATTACAGGACAAGGTCCTTGGAGAATTACACCCTTACACCTTTGAAACCTTGAACAATCTGGCCAATCTCCAGCATGAGATGGGGGAACTAGATGACGCCTACGAAACACGGCAGTTGGGCTATCAGCGCCGTAACAAATTTCTGAACCGAATTCTCTGGGTAGCTGGTGACAATACCCGTCAGTCCTATATCAATCTCTATCGCCCTGAGTTAGATGCTTACATTCGGTTGCTGATTGAATTAGACGACGAACGCACAGCTCGAGACATTTTTGATATCAGCCTCCGACGCAAGGGACTGCTACTGAAGATCACCAGTGAAACTCAGCAGGTAGTTCAGATGGCAGACTCTCCGGAGTTGCAAGTTATCACGGAAGAGTTAACCGCTGCCCGCAAGGAGTTGGCTGCCTTGACACTCTCTGGCCCTACTCCAGAAACTCGTAACAACTTTCCTCAGTTGATCAACGATCTCGAAAATAGGGTCAATGGCCTTCAACTACGTCTGGGAGAAGCGAGTGCTGTCTTTCGGCAGGCAATTCAGCAGGTCAGTGTTAAGGATGTGCTTGATGCTGTCGGTGAGGAACATGCGCTGGTCGATTTTTTCACCTACCGTGACGAAAATGATGAGTGGTCACTCTGTGTCGTCATCCTGAATAATGGTGAACTCTACTTCTATAATTATGAAGAACTGGAGCCATTCAAAGACATGATCATGGAGTTGCGCGACTATATGATGGACGTTACTGTCATTGAGGACGATATCAAACCGATTGCCCAAGAACTCTACGAGCCACTCTGGGATCCAATCACTGAATTCCTGGAAGACAAGGATTCGATCTTCCTGATCCCAGACAGCGTGCTGAATGTTTTACCCTTTGACGCATTGGTTGATTTTGAGGATCAGTACCTGATCGAGACCCTGAACCTGCGGTTAATCAGTTCTGCTCGAGATTTGGTCATAGATCCGCTGGAACCTGCCGAAGGTGATGTACTGATCATTGCTGGTCCAGACTATGATTCCGATGAGATCAGCAATTCTCCAGAAGCTCGCCTAGTTGCTTCCAGTAAACGTTCAGCAACGGTAAACTCTGGCATTCGTATGGGTAACGGTCTGCGTGGGCTAAACTTCAGTCCTCTTCCCGGTGCTGAGAAAGAAGGTAAAGTAATTGAAGAGGTTGCGGGCGACAAGGAGCGCAGCACAACCTTTGTCACTCNGGCTGCAGCTGAGGAGAAAGAGTTACGCAGTTACAACGCTGAGAAGGTTCCTGAGATTCTTCATATTGCGACTCATGGTTTTTTTCTGAAAGAACAGGAACGTCTGACCAAACGCATCATGGGCATGCAGCGTGGTAGTCAAAATCCCATCCCACCTCCGGCAGATAACCCTTTGTTGCGTGCTGGTTTNGCCTTTGCTGGGTTGAATCCGAATGCTCCGCTGTTGGGTGAAATCGATACGGACAATGACGGAGTGTTGACTGCGATGGAAGTGCTCAGCCTAAACTTGACTGGTACCCGCCTTGTCATTCTATCTGCTTGTGAAACTGGNCTAGGTGAGATCCACGAAGGTGAAGGAGTCTATGGTCTACGCCGCTCCTTCCAGGAAGCTGGTGTCGACTCCGTAATCAATTCTTTTTGGGAAGTCTCTGATGACGGTACTCAACTCCTGATGACCAAGTTTTACGACAAGTATCTAGATGGTTTTCCTCCAAGGGAAGCCATGCGAGAGGCTCGTCTTGAAATGGTTGATGACTTCCGCTGGAGTAGCCCCTTCTATTGGGGTGCTTTTGCCATGGTAGGTCGCCACGAATAGCCAGTCACTTCCACAGCAGGGAGATTTCATCTACTCCCTGCTTTCTCTCCTTACAGCCGGCCTCCTCAGACTTCCGTTATCACCCTCTACAGTTCGTACATTCTGTGAAAAAAGGTCAAAAACTTGCTCAAAACGTTTCTGAAAACAGGCAATCAAGAGATTATCTGGAGACATCACTGAATCATCACTTGGAATCATGATGCTGCGCTGGATTGGGAGAGNNCTACTGCTAGGGCTGACCTCCTTTTTGGGACTAAGCTACTGGAAATTGGANCAAATTCGCCAACCCATCGAACTANAAGAGATCCCACGCTGGCAAGTTCGTGAACTTGATACCAAGCAGTGGAAAATCCAGTCTATCAGCGATCCTGAACGAAAAACCACTGCTTGGTTTCGAGGAAACCCTCGAGGTCTGCGTTGTGACACTTCTATTCTACTCACCGGAGTGCAACAAGGTAAGAATCTGCTGGATGGAAGTGCTGTCCTCAATGATCCAGCCAACACTGTGGCGATGGAGCACCCGATTAGAAAATATGTTAGCAAACAGTCNTGGCTGAGCTATGGAGTTGCTGAGTGGTGGAATGTAGGAGAGTTGATTCGCCTGGAAATGCTCCACACTCTTGGTGCCTTACAAGCGCTGCTACGTCATACTAATGGTTCTCTAGACGGAGATGCTCGCTTCACAGAACAAGTTGTGCTGGCTGGGGGTAGCTTTGGAGCCCCCTTCACTGCGGCTCTAGCCAGCTTGGAGAATGAAAACGTTTCAGGGNTATTGCTGATTTATGCGTTCACAGATTTTGAGGGACTCTTTAACCGTGAGTTTGTCCGACAAGGCCGCATTCACTACAAAATGCCCTCAGAGCCGGAAGGACTAGTTGCTTGGAGTAAGGATCTTGGACTACGANTGCTGGCCNGTAGCCTTGCCTGGTTCCTCTCGACGCTCTTGGAATATGGTGAAATGGANGCNTATTTACCCAATATTCGGAANACTCCCATCCACTTCATCAATGGGCGTGACGACCGCCTTGCNCCNCAANCTTCCTACAATTTACTCTGGAATGCGTCACCAGAGCCAAAGTCTGAANTCTGGCTGCCNGGAGACCANATCAATCCNGGAGATCCTGTGGCGCTGCTANNGGTCTCTGANTACATGTANGAGTGGGGGAAGNCTCAGGGNCTGCGAGGTTGNGAGNAATTNGACTCCNAATGATCACTGATCAAGNAATTCACCNGGCAGTGTTGTGAACTGGANTAGTACACCAGGGTGACCCTGTGCATCAGGAGTGATNGAGAAAGAAAATTCCTGATTGNGAAAGACCTGAATTCGACTCAGAGGTTGTTCTTCCTGAACCCAATTGGTCAAATTCCAGAAATCAGGGCTGAATCGTGATCTGTAATGCACTGATAGTCCTTGCAGTAGGTTATCCATCAGAGAACGCTGCCAAGAATCCAGGTGCAGTTCAAAGCTGGAGAATTTGCAGTTGCCAGTCTGGTCATCAAATTGGTAGCGAAAACGCAGGTCCTTCCACATCGGATCAGAGCGTAATTCTGGAAAGCCTACTCCCTGACGCAAAGAATCACAGGTTTGACGCGACTCATCAAGTAGTGAGAGTTCCACAGCAACTACGGGTACAGCATAAAACTCCAATACACTTATCAAGAGCACTAAAGCCCTGCAGATTCTCATTATTCTCCGTCTTGAATATCCAAAAAAGTTGAAAGAACTCTTACAGACTCGCGTCTAGCATTGCCAAGATCTTGACACTCGGCGATAAAGTAAGGGATAGTACCTTAATTTCCAGAGACGGTCGGTATTCCCAAAGCACCCACAATGTTGGCTCTGGCGGAAGTGGATACCATCACTGTAACCTACTCCCAGTACCAAGGAGGCTATGCGCTATCTCTGGCTCGTATTCTTCGCCGGATTTCTTTACCTGAGTATTATTTTCATCACCCAGAATTTAGATCCTATTGTGATCCGGTTCGACCTTGATGAACTCGGCCTGAATTTCCGGTTTGAGCGCCCAATTTTTGTACCGATCTTCNTAACTTTGGCGCTGGGCATCCTTTTCTGTGTGGCCTACTTCTTCACTTATCACTCTCAACTCAGAGTCTTGCACCGCAACCAAGTGATGGAAGTCAAGCGCCTTAAGCGTCTGGTCCTGCTAGAGCGCAACAAGAACCAGTCCCTTGAGCAACGTAATCACGAACTACAGCAAATCGTTGAGCGTATGCAATACCTGCTCGATGACAAGGAGTGGTTAGAGGAACCACGACGCTTACCGGAAAAGACTGCAGAACCCGCCTGATCCTCTCTATACCTCAAAATACGAAGTCGTGGTCCACTGTGACTATGACTTCAAGCATTTGCTTCCCATACTCTACTACGCCTTTAATCGGANGATGGATCTCATCCATCATCCCCAATTCAAATGGATCTTTTGTCATTACTGTCTGGCGGAGCGTATGCTTGAGGCAGGCATTTTTCCAACCACCTGTAAAGATAAGCTGTTTCAGACATCTCTGCCTCACCAAATACTCACTTAGTCGCTCTGACTGGCCATTGATCGAGTCCTGCTCTAGTGATGGAATCACGATCACTTGTTCTCCTAAAGATCTTAGGAATTTTGGTGGTTGCTGCTCTGTCTTTNTCAGATTTAGCAAAATCACATTGACCTGTTCCTGCAATAATTTTTGTAGATGCTGCTGAAGACTTTCCTGAAAATCCTGTGAGCTCTTGACNAGCCTGCTGGCCTGAATCGCATATTCGTCTGCGTGTACNACTACGTAGGCGATTTGTGGACCGCTTACTAAACCAAAGGAACTCGTTNTACTCGTATACATAAGCTTCGCTAAAGCATGGACCGCTAAATAATTTTCTTCTAAATTGGTGTNGAGAGGACTCCACGTACTTTTGAGCAATTCCAACTGGCCGCACTAACTCAAATCAAGAAGCTTTTGTCTACTTATTTTCAAATAAAATCNGTCTTCCAGCAAACCAGCAAAAAGTCTTGTCTTTCCTGCCTGTTTTTCATTCACACCATCACTGATGAAAAACTGATACTATCTGACTGATTNGGCTTCTGTAGAATACGATNTGTAGNTATTTCTAGTAGAAAATGAGAATGAAGAGAGAGGATGCAATTAGCTCTATTTGAATTGTATTTATTGCTTTTTGCCGTGTCTTGATTTCTTAGCGAGGAAATGGTCGTAGTCACTATTGAGGTGTTCTCGCAGATGAGAAAAAATATTTACTTGAGAGNAAAAAACTCGCTACCCACTCGGGCNTCTCACACTCNTTCGAAATCGTTATTGTATCAGATGGATGTTTCAGACAATTGAAAATAAACATTGCTTTCACAAGAAACCAGCTTCTNGTGCCTCTTGCTCTACTTCTTCGAAATCCTGCATCACTTTGATCTCTGCATCTTTCTCGGTATAGTTGCAGTNTTCGATCAGGTAACGCTGTAAGGCATAAGTCAAATATNACTGGTACTCGCGGCTGTATTGATTATTCATTAATATTCTCCTAATTTTTTAATTTTATTTTTCTATTNATATTAGAAAAAGTCCTATCTCTTTTAGTCCAAACAGAAATCACATACACTTGNACCAACTGAATAGACACATTAGTTCTCTGCGTATCGAACTATTCAATTAGGTATCGAATTACCAACACACAGACACTATGTTGCTGAATTAAATTTTGGAGTTTACACTTATTTAGTCAGTATAACTTATGCACCCAGGCTTATACCATTCGCTGTCGCTAATCAAAAAAGTTTCTTTTGCATTCATTTCATGAACTGGATAGACTCGTTCAAATTAGCAGTTTTAGACTGCTATAACTAAGAGAAAACAGGTTGCAGAATAAAAGTAACTGATTCTGTAATGATTACTTACGAACACTCTTTGCAATAACTCGCAAANGAGAACGTACTATTTTAGANATNAGGCAAAGTTTNCTTTGCTAATTGATCAACAGCTAACTGAGGATGACAATGCCCAGCGTACAAGAACTTGAGAATCAAATTGCAGAACTGCAAAAGCAAAGAAAAACTGCGTTGCGGGATGAGAGAAACAAGGATCTATCTCTCGTCAAGGAAATGTGCAAAAAACACGGATTTACTGCGCGTATGCTGAAAGGATACTTAGCGGAAGGAAGAAACAGAAGAAAGAAGTAAAGATTANACTAGCGGATTAAAGCTGTCCGNATTTGATTACATTGAACAAAGTAGCTTTGATCTGCTTTTCCTCAGGCTAGTGGCTCNGATTACGGACCTCAAACTAGGCCTAACTCACCAACAGTCAATCCATCTTCAAGCNTAAAGATCTACCAAGTTTGGTGATTTTTTNGAATCTTCTACCGGCTTCTCTACTGCTAATATTTCTANTTTGAAGATCAGATCTGCGTTGGGAGGAATACCAGCTCCAGACATTCCAGAAGGACCATACGCCAGTTTAGCAGGAATTTTCAGTTGTAGCTTAGTACCAACCCGCGCGCCCTCCATGGATTTTTCCCAGCCCTTGATAACCATGCCTTCGCCATGGTTATATTCGAAAGGTCTCCCCTTGTCGATGCTACTGTCGAACTTGGTGAAGTCGCTAGCTAGCCAGCCTTCATAATGAANGCTGAGCTTACTACCAGTTTCAACTTTCTCCCCCTTGCCTAACTCCTCCACGTAGACCATCAACCCACCNGGTAACTTCTTGAAGGAAGCATCCATCGCAAGTTCAGGAGGTGGATTTTCTTCCTTTGCACCATTGGCTTCTTCTCCTTGCTTGCCTTCATCNGTTACAGGGGGAGTGTACTTGGTACGCAGGTTGGTAAAGGTGTTATTGCTGATNTTCATCTGCACCGAAATGCGTTGCTTGCGGAATTGGGCTGATCCATCAAAATAGTAACCCGAATCGGAGAATTATCGTCACCTTGAGCCACTCCTTGGCTGACATCCNTATAAAGCTTGATCGACTCACCTTGCAAGTTGTACTGATCGGTTTGTACTTGGGCGTTACCTTCCAACAANATCAGTTGGGTTGCTTGCTCTATCCTTACAGAATCAGCACGAGCTACTCGTCCAGGCTGCTCAAAGCAGACAGNTCGTTCCGCGTAAACTGTTTGAATCTGCTGGGTTGCATCAAATTCGACCTGGACTCGATCACCGTAGATCCGTAGCTGTTCTGGCGACTTGAAAAGCTCCACAGCCCCTTCCAGCAAAAGACGACGAACTTGGTTATTGAGTGTTGCCTGAGCCGCCTGCAGAGTCACCGTCTCTGGAGAATCACTGGTTGGTGGCAATTCTTCTAGACGGTTGAATGCTTGCTGTCGACGAAATTCATCAAGGTCTAGTTCCATCCGAGCAGGCTCTGCTTCNCTNCGTCCCTGCAGCAGCACCTGTTGTCGTAGCAGNTCAGCCTGCATTAAATTACCNCTGATTTTTCCTTGTTTGGCACTAGCGCGAAACTCTTCGNTAAAGCGCAAGATCTGGGCCGGCCCTCGTATATCTTCGTTCGCGAATCCTTCTTCCACACGCTCATAGAATAGNAATCCGGCCTGCAAGGTTCGATCCCACTGTTCCACCTCTACAGACCCCTCACTGCGCATTTTCTCGTAATTTTCTTGGCGCACCAAGTTGAGTAGCTCAGAACTGAAGCGTAGCTGTTCTCGTGGCAATTCTCCCTGAACTTCCCCACGAAACACCAACTCNCCCTTTTTCTGGTCACCACTGAATTCTTGGGCTTGCNGTTGTAGACGCCGCATTTCGGCAAACTGTTCAATCTGCTCTAGCGCTTCANTTGTCNGGGAATGCGGCAACTTCTGCAGCGCAGCACGCAGATCTTCTTTCGCATCAAAACGAATGCCTACCAAAGACTGCAGATCCCTGAGAATTTCCAACGGCAAACCAGCCTGACGCAAATGGATCAGGGTGTTACCGGAAAGTTCATAAGCATTGCTACCCTGGGCCCAGACAAAATTGGTGAGGCAGCAGAAGATCAGCGACAGCAAGCTGATTCGNAAGCGTATCATGGTGTCACNTTATAGAGGAGTTTTGCTTNTAGTGCAGAGATGCACGTGCGAAAGACACAAACAAAGGATGTGGGGCGAAGGGCTTTGATTTCAACTCTGGATGGTACTGGCAACCAATGAACCAGGGATGATCTGCCAATTCAATGGTTTCTACCAGGTCCCGATCCAGATTTCTGCCAGAAATCACCAATCCTGCAGATTCTAGTTGAGGAACAAATTCGTTCATCACTTCATAGCGATGACGATGACGCTCACGAATCTCTAGTTTAACATAGATTTTTGCAATCTGAGTCCCTCCCTGCAAGTGGGCCGTGTATGCTCCAAGACGCATTGANCCGCCAGTATTTTGTTGCCCTTGCTGCTCTGGCATCAAATCAATCACATTTTCATCATGGAGACTCCGAAATTCTCCAGAATTGGCATCTTTCAGATTGGCAACATTCCGCGCAAATTCAATCACAGCCATTTGCATTCCCAGACAAATGCCAAAGAAAGGAATTTGCTGTTCTCGGGCGTGCTGAACAGCCAAAATTTTNCCTTCTGTACCACGTTCTCCAAAGCCTGGTGCAACCAATACAGCATGAGCAGGAGCTAGCATTGGCCCAACTGTTTTTTCNGTGATTTCCTCGGAATTGATATAGATCAGGTGTAGACGCAGGTTGCAGGCAATGCAGCCATGCACGAGTGCTTCGTTGAGACTTTCATAGGTATCCCGCTGATTGACGTACTTTCCAATAAAGGCAATGGTGATTGAATCAATTGGCTCCTTGTAAGCTTCCACAATATCTACCCAATTCTGAAGCTTAGGGCGCCTTGTCCACATCTGNAGCAACTCAATGATTTTGTCATCAAGCTTCTGCTTGTGATAGACGAGCGGAATCTCATAGAGAAAATCAACATCCAGCCCATCAATCACTGCATCGACAGGGACATTGGTGAACAATGCAATCTTCTCACGCAATTTATCCGGTAACGGTTCTGAAGTTCTACAGATCAGCATATCTGGCTGAATCCCAATCTCCCGTAGTTTGCCGACACTGTGCTGAGTCGGTTTGGTCTTCATCTCTGTCGTGTAGATGATCAGTGTGAGATGAATGTAGAGAGTGTTCTCACGACCGTAATCATAGCGAAACTGACGGATCGCTTCTAGAAAGGGTAAGGATTCAATGTCACCCACGGTGCCGCCGATTTCCACGATGGCGATATCTACATTATCACTGGCTCGTAGTACTGCTTCCTTGATCTCATCAATCACATGAGGCACAACCTGAACAGTTGCACCNAGATATTCACCGGCTCGTTCCTTGCGAATGATTTTATCGTAGATCTGCCCCGTTGTGCAGTTGTGAACTCGAGACACAACNGCGTTGGTGTAGCGCTCGTAGTGCCCCAAATCTAAGTCCGTCTCTGCCCCATCCTCGGTAACATAAACTTCACCGTGTTGGAAGGGATTCATNGTTCCTGCATCAATATTGATGTAGGGATCTAGTTTCATCAGACTGACGGTTAGGCCGCGACTCTCGAGCAAAGCACCAATGGAGGCTCCAGCAATACCTTTGCCCAGGCCCGAAACAACGCCACCGGTGATGAAGATAAATTTGGTCTGCATAGTTGAATATCGACTGGTGATGGACACTATCGGCAGGAANTCCGTTATTGAGAGGAGTTTGGCAGGACACTTCGGCCCATTGCCGCGAAGAGCAAGTCAGCAAGGTCTGCNGCTTGCGAATCGCAGGGCTTCTCTATATATAATCTAATTGTTGATTTGCAAATCTCTTCTGCCTAAAAAAATCTGCATGCCCAATCTGCTTTANGTTGATCACGATTTGACACGCTTGGGTGAGATTCAACACCAACTTTCGGAACACTTCCAGTTGGAAGTCGCATTCAATGGCTGGGAAGGCTTCGCTAACTCCATCATGAACAAGCCTGATATTGTTTTGCTGAACTTGGAACTGCCTGTGATGGACGGATTGGAACTGGTGCGCTTANTTCGTACAGAAACCGATTGTGCGCATTTGATACTGCTTGGTTTTTCTCTGAAAGAACTTTCCTCAGAATTTNCTGAAACAGCGGAAAGACTGGGTTTGAATCAGTTNGTTGAATATCCTTTTGCTCAGCAGCTACCAGTAGAACTATTCAAAATGCTGCCTGTTGCCACACAGAGCTGATTCCTTCGATCAATCTACCAGCTGTCAACCCAACTTCACCCGACCGTTTTACCTGCCAATCCCCAGCAGANCCATGCCACCAACAACCAATNAAGGTTGCCTCCAGAGGATTCAAGCCTTGCGCCAGTAGTCCTCCAATTATCCCACTNAGTACATCTCCAGAACCTGCTGTAGCCATTCCTGGATTGCCTGTAGGATTGATGAAGACCTGCCCATCTGGAGTACCAATCACAGTGAGCGCTCCCTTGAGCAGCAGAACNACCTCCCACATCTGCGCCCAGTGACGCACAGTAGCTACACGTTGTTGCTGAAATTCTGAGACAGGCTGGCCAATCAAGCCGGACAACTCCCCTGGATGCGGTGTCAGTACGGCTGGAATTTCTCTTTCACGAAGCCAATCTGGATCAAGTGCATTCAGTCCATCAGCATCAATCAGAATAGGCAACTCCCTCACTTCCAGTAAAAATTCCTCTAACAATGCTGGGATTCCTTTGCTGGTNCCGATTCCACAACCAACAACCAGNGAATTATAGCGNGGCAATTGAGGTCTCAGTTCGGATAGAGCATTCNCTTGCCAGACGTCTTTTGTCTGAGATGCTGACCAAGTCATNACTTCTGGCGCACCGAGAAGCCGATCTCGCAAAGCACCTGGTACTGCTGCAGTGACTAGTCCAGTTCCCACCTGCAGGGCTGCTTGACTCGCCAGTTGCACCGCACCTGCCATTCCTGCCTGACCACCCAGCACCAGCAAATGGCCAAAAGTTCCCTTGTGGGCTGTNATCGAACGTTTTGGAAGAGCTTGTTGAAAAAAGTTCTCTGTCAGCAGGTGAGTTGACTTCTCCCCAATTGGCCAATGCCGAGGAATACAGACATCGACAACATGAATTTCACCAGCTTGTTCATGGCCAGGATGTTGCCACAACCCAATCTTGGGGACCTGAAAGGTGACCGTAGTCTCACAGCGTGTTGCTGTTCCCAGTATCTGACTGTCATCTGCCGAAATCCCGGAAGGCAGGTCTACACCGATCACTTCTGCGGGACTGGCATTGATGGCTGCAATCCAATCTGCATNTAGACCAACAATAGGACGTTGCAGACCAACTCCGAAGATTGCATCTAACACTACCTCTGCTTCCTGAATGGCTTGTACTGCAGCAGGTTCTGGGAACGTCAGAGCAGGACCGAAATTTTGCCAAAGACGGAAGTTCTGCTGAGCATCTGGAGTACTAGGTTCCCGAAGGTAGACTACCAAAACAGAATAGCCTCGGTTGGCCAATAGACGGGCCGCCGCATAACCATCTCCACCGTTGTTACCGTTCCCACAGCAGACACAGATTCTCTTGGAGTTTGGATAGCGTTGTTCCACCCAATCTACGACAGCACGAGCTGCATTCTCCATTAGCAGTAGACCAGGTAGTCCCAGTTCCTCAGTCGCTCGGCGATCCATCGCCTGCATGCTCACAGCATCTGTCAAGCGGTCGCAGCAATCAAGGAGGTTNGCTTCTATCATTTTGGCTTTGTGCGTCTTCAAAATTAANAGGTNGACACNCAGTCTATCCTGAAATGAGCAATCAGAGAGTCTAGTGGATATTTTTCACTGATCACATATCTCAGCGCGCCAGCAAATCTGCTACAGCTTTCAGAACCTGTTTGAGTTCTTTTTCCAGAGTAGCCAATGAATCCGGAACCACGTTGCCTTCACGCAGTTGTGCTTCAGCAGTGCGAGACGCCNTCTCCAGNCCCTTAGCTCCCAGACTGCCGGCAATTCCCTTCAGGGTGTGGGCGAGCCGAGCGGCTTCTACCAGATTTGGTTCTGCAAGCAATTCCTGCATCTTTTCCNCCGTATTGGACTGGTTACGCTGAAAAACATCCAACAGACGCAGGTAAAGTGAGGTATTTTGGTTCAGACGATTCAGAGCGGTTGCGATCGCTAGNCCAGGAACATTGGCAGGTAATTCTTTTGGTGGTAACTCCAATGGTTGATTNGTCGGCNCCGTTGTCTTACTNTTCTTGGGTGGAATCCATTGGAGTAGTTTGCTCAACANCAGCTGCAACTTAATGGGCTTGGGAATATGATCGTTCATCCCAACTTCTAGCGCCTGCTTACGATCCGTATGAAGAGCNTTGGCNGTCATAGCGATGATGGGCAGATCCTTGAATTGTGGTAAGCGCCGCAAGAAGTGGGTTGCTTCATAGCCATCCATCACAGGCATCTGCACGTCCATCANTACTAGATCATAGGACTGGCGTCGTAGAACATTGAGAGCCTCCTGGCCATTCGGAGCTACATCTACCACGAAATTACGCTGACGAAGCAGTTCGGTAGCCAGTTGCTGATTGAGTTCATTATCCTCAACCAATAGAATTTTTGATCCATGAATTTTGCTGAGTTCTGGCTCTGCTATCTTATTANTTTGGNAAAAATCTGTGCCATCAAGTTCTGCATTCGGCTGGAGTAGGTTGTTGAGAGCTGTATNCAGGGCTAACTTTTGAATCGGCTTGATCAACATCCCACCAACCCCCGCCTGCTGCGCCCGAGGCCAAAGATCGTCACGACCGTAGGCCGTTACCAGCAGGATCTTTGGCAACTTTTCCAACTCCAACTCGCTCCCAATCAGTTTAGCTGTACGAATACCGTCCATCCCTCCACCGAGGCGCCAGTCAATCAACACCAAATCAAAAGCNCCCCGCCCTACTCTTAGTAGAGCCTCCTCACCAGAATGCACAGCCTCAGTTTGTANCTCCAAGGCCCGTAGTTGTTGCTCCAGGATCTGGCACGATGTCCGATTATCATCCACAATGAGAGCACGCAGATTTCTGCAGTTAGNAATCATCTGGCGGGAAACCGGACGGNAAGAAGCCGTTCTCAGACTCAACTCAAAAGAAAACGAAGTGCCTTCGTGTACTGTACTCTGTACACNAATCTCTCCTCCCATTATCTCCACNAGTCGCTTACAGATCGCTAGACCCAGCCCTGTACCACCATATTTCCGAGTAGTCGATGAATCGACCTGAGTGAAGGATCGGAACAACTGAGACAGCTGCTCTACGGGAATACCAATACCAGTGTCCCGAACTGTAAAGCGCAACCTGATGATGTCTGTTGCACGCTCCACTTCTTCAACNGCAATGACAACCTCACCTCGTTCGGTGAACTTTACTGCATTGTTGGCCAGGTTTGTCAGGATCTGACCAAGTCGCAAGGGATCCCCAANCAACTGTTCTGGGAGACTTGGTGGCACGTCGAAAAGTAACTCAATATTCTTTTCCAACGCTCGGATCGAGAGCATCGTTGAGACATTCTTGAATACTGAGTCGAGGCTGAAGTTTGTTTCTTCCAACTGCAGCTTATTGGCTTCAATTTTAGAGAAGTCAAGAATGTCGTTGATGATACCAAGCAGTGACTGCGCTGAGCTCGCAATCTTGTCCAGATAGTCACGTTGTTGTGGATTTAGACGGGTTTGAATGCACAGTTGAGCGAGCCCAATGACTGCATTCAACGGTGTGCGGATTTCGTGGCTCATATTGGCGAGAAACTCGCTCTTNGCCGCATTNGCGGCCTTGGCCACTTCCATCGCTTCGTGCAGGCTTCGCTCATACTGCTTCTGGACCGTGATATCTTCCTGCATCACAACCACACTGCTAAGATCTCCGTTGTCCTCCAGCACAGGAGCCACTAACATTCTTGCCCAGTAATCCTGATTGTTTTTGTGACGAGCCTGAAGTTCTCCTTGCCATTCTTGTCCTGCAGTGACTGTCTCCCAGAGTTCTTCATACGCATTGTTTGTCGAGTCTGTCCGATAGAATTGCACCATCTGCTGACCACAAACATCTTCCTCAGCAAAACCGGTTACTTCAATGAACTTCCGGTTCACATATTCAATACAACCGTTACGATCCGCAATGATCGTCATCGCTGAGCTGAAGCGAACCGCATGTGAGAGTTTGCGCATGGTCTGCTCAGCCTGCTTTCGAGCGCTGATTTCCCGCATGGAAACCATGATCATCGTACCCTGACTGGTCTGGGAGCGAATAGCACTGATTTCCACTGGAAGAACGTTTCCAGACTGNTGTCTTGCAAAACACTCAACACTCCGCCCCTGACCATCTGGGGGCAACAGTGTGATTTCCTGAATCTTTGGCATTNCTTGTGTTGGCTGGATCAGCAGGTCAGCAAGACTCCGCAGATCTAGATCTTCCCGGCTATAGCCAAAAATTTCCTCAGCCCAGGTATTGGCAAAGGTGATCTTCCACTCGGTATTCAGGACAAATAGAGCATCCGGTACATTCTCCAACAAAACCCGGTAATAGGAGGCCATGTTGGCCAGAGTAATCTCACGATTTTGCTGATCTTGNAAAAATGTGGATTCCTCNGAATTCATGGGGATAACTCCACGAAGGCTAACGAAAAGTCACAAAAGTCACCATCATCTAAGCAGCACTAATTGANAGCAATATTTTTGTGGCAGAAGCATNAAATGACCAAAGAATATGGTTTGTAAATGAGTAAAACAAACTTTCGCCAACAAATTGAGTTGTCAGCACCTTGAAATCAGACCGATTTTCTTTATTTTGGAAACCACTTATTGGCGTTCACAATGTTTCACAACGCTATATCGTTGTTCCGTCAAAACCAAGCAAAACNCTTTAAGAAACCAAGACTGACGAGACTGTGATCCTTCTCAGTTAAGAGCAACCAAGTTGGGATTTTCTTAATAAATTCTTGGAAGCATAAAAGGGGCGGGGNCACAAAATTCTGCCTCTGCTGTCNGGAGTAGATTCATTTCCCACTCACAGGAGGAGCTGCTAANAGCAGAATTCACTGAATTGGACNCTTCTGTAGCGGAGGATAGAGAATTCCGACAGGGCCAACACGCAGAGAAACTACGTGTTAGATCTCAGAATCAAAGTTGTTATTTGGCTCAGTGGAACATGTTTTTGAAGCAATAAAAAGAGAAAGGAAGTACATAAATTAAGAAAAGCTAAATATCTCTTTTTTCATAAAGAATAGTGTCGGTCAAAAATAATAAAATATTACTTTATATCAGTTGTTTATGTTGNTTTTTTCNTTGGCACAATTTTCGGAGTTTAGNTNTTTTTCCGATGTCGTNTTCAGACATCNAATTNCAATAATCATTCNANAGGATCATTCCCATGAGAAANTTTTTGCTAGTGCTTTTCGCACTAATCGCAAGCACTGGAATCACTATGGCTGGTGGCCATATGAAAAATCTAGTTGAAACAGCAGCANGTAACGATGCTTTCAAGACCTTGGTAGCAGCAGTGAAAGCTGCAGGATTGGTAGAAACTTTAGCTNGCAAAGGGCCGTTTACAGTCTTTGCACCAACAGATGAAGCGTTCGCCAAGTTGCCTGACGGCACAGTTGAAANTCTTTTAAAGCCTGAGAACAAAGACAAACTGATCTCAATCCTCACCTATCACGTTATTCCTGGCAAAGTGATGTCCAAGGACATTAAGCCAAGTCAAATGGTNAAAACTGTCAACGGACAACAAGTCTCTATNAAACTTTCATACGGCAAGGTGAGTGTAGACGGAGCTAACGTGACTGCAGCTGACGTGGAAGCGGATAATGGTGTGATTCATGTCATTGATTCAGTGATTCTTCCTAAGAGCTAACTTCTCATCAGAGTAAATGAGNCGCCACTGNTTCAATGAGATCAGCGGCGCTCTTCCAGAACATTATTAACAGACATGGNAGAAACAATTAAAGAAATTACNCAACCGGAGTGGCTTATGTCAGAACACACNAAAACNTGGCCTGAACTAGCAATTGGNCTCTATGAGGCACTAACNGAAAANAAAGCTGAAATCACNTACCACTTTGAAGATATGAAAGTTGAGGTTCCTTCTGGTACAGGTCCGGAAGCTCAGCATGCTCTTTGGAAATTAGACGGCAAATTGAGAATCAGTACTAAGCCCACAGAGTAATTCCCAGCAGGATCGCTGCCTAGAGCCCTTAACTTCACTGGTCGCTATCTTCCAAATCATTCTTTCAGCAACCTTTTGACTTTTTGTAGTATTTTTGAGGTTCTTCTCTAGTTGTTTGGGGTGGCGTAGTTTTCCCAGGGAATCCAGATAGGAACAATGCACTGAAAACAACCAAAAAAAGAATCCTCATATTTTGCCTTGTTTGATTGACGCCCAATCAGCATAGATTCTCACAATTTCAAGTTGGTGATTCATACACAGTTAGTAAATACCAGATCAGCTTTTTTAGGATCATCTGTTTCTCCTACTCAGTTCTCACAAGTCACTCATAATCTTCCCAGTTCCAGTCCTGCCCTTCGCTGGGGTCGTAGTCTAGTTCTTCTCTACGACTTTCTTGGGTTATTATTTTTTGGTCTTTGTACGAAACAGCAGTGA
>NYVT01000059.1:29629-38839 GCA_002684675.1 Deltaproteobacteria bacterium | reverse complement strand
TCTAAAGGGTTGGACCATCCGAGGAGTAAAACGAGCAGAAAACAGAGGATCCCATTCAGAGTGGCAATTACATATGGGATGATTTCTCGATTACTGTACTGATAGCGGAAGGCAACAATCATCGCAAAGAAGCTTTGAACCAGAATCCAAAACAGGAGTGAACCTTCCAGGCCGCCCCAGAACGCGGTTACCTTGAAGAACATGGGCATGTCGACGCTGGAGTTGCGCCAGACGTAGAAGATGCTGAAGTCGCTGACCACAAGTGCATGGATGAGCACCCCGGAGGCAATAGCAATCAGAAAGAAACTAGTGATGCTAGCATTTTGCGCAGAACGAATCAGGTTCCAGTTGTTTGTTCTAACACCCAGATGGGGTACAACTGTGCCGTAAAGACAAGCAGCAAGAGCAATCATCAGGGCGATCGTGCCAAGATCGGACATCTCTAACTCCGTTGGTGTTTAGCGTGAAATTACTTTTAGTAAATTAGCTTACTGGAGAGGTTTCTACAACGTCTACAGGGTTGGCTTTGAAACAAGAGCTTTATCAGTCGATGTGTTCGAAGACCTGTGCATTGCCTTGCTGGTCAAACCAAAGTACGTCATATGCATCTTTTCGGGTCGGATGTTCCATCCCTGGTGAGCCAATGGGCATCCCCGGTACAGCTAGCCCTCGGGCACCAACTGGTGTGTCAGCAAGAAAGCGAGCAATTGTCTTTTCAGGTACATGTCCTTCAATGATGAAATCTCCGATGATGGCAGTGTGGCAACTGCGCAGAGAACTGGGTAATCTCATCTGATTTTTGAGTTGCTCAATGTTGTAGGTGCCTTTGCTGGTAACCTGATGCCCCTGATCACGCAGGATATTCGCCCACTTTTCGCAGCAGCCGCATTGTGGGTGCTTGTACATCGTGATGTCGGAGGCCCAAGCAGCAGAAGCCAGTATTAGTGACAATAAGAATAGAAGTTTACCTATCAGTGTTTTCATTGAAATTCCGTGGTAAGAGAATGTGGAATGAAACTTAGAATTGATCAGTGTTGTACCATTTCTTTGTGTCGATTCAGGATTTCTTTTGGCCAGAGTGATTTGAAGTAATGGATGCTAGCAACAATTTCAGCATCACTGAGTTTTTCATCAAAGCCATACATTGGTGAATCTTCAGCAATAGAACCTTCCTGAATAATCTTGAAGAGGACTGCGTCAGGGTGATGCCACGCATGACCAGTACCGTTGAGTGCTGGGGCTATGTAACCTCCTTGATCTTTCATACCACCCATCGGATGGTGAGGATTTTCGCCAACTGCCATTTCCCCGTGACATACCGCACAATTTGTCGCGAAGACTTGTTCCCCTTCGGCAATGCTCTTAATGCTGGGAGTCTGTTCCCAGATTGGCTTGGATAATAGGGACCAGGGCTCAAATAAGAATAGCCCAACAACCGGCGCGAGAAGAAGAGCAATCAGTTGCCCTCTCCTCAGATCAAACTGAGTTTCCACCATGCCACTACTCACAACCAAAAGTTTCTGTCAAATCGCATAAAATTTGGGTAGTGAGACAGCTTAAATTCGGAAGATACTATTCCGAAGAAAGATCTGTCCGAAAATAGGCTGGATTGAGTCTGTAAAACAGGTGTTGGTTGTGGAGCAATCAGTTGGGACTAGAGCAAACTGAGGGGAAAAAATAGTGAAGGCATTTGGATCAGGTAATGTTACTTTTCTACGAAGAAGACGGGCTTCTTGGTTGTCGTGAACGCACTGAATTCCATGAATCTTACTGTCAGCTTGCGAATGGCAGCCGAAACTGGTCGGTGAAAAGATTGACAGATCTTGGGTTGTTAGAGTTGGTGAGTAACAAGTTGCTGTCCAAGTTGTTGAAGAAATAAGAAGAAGACTAATCAGACAGTATAAGAAGTACCTCCGTAATCGATATTTTTTGGTCATGGATGTACTCGGTAAGAACTGTGGCAAGCAACACACTGTTGCACGACACCTGCTAGGCTTTCTGCAATTTTGTTGGTACTTCCCCCCAAACCACCCTCTTGTACAATGGTCGCAAATCGGCTGGCTGCCTTATGCATCTGTGTACCAATCTGCTGCATGTCTGTTGGCATTAAGCGAGCCATGTGCGATGTGCCGTGACTGTTCAAAGAAGACATACCAAGTGGGTTTTCTGCGGCAGCGGTAGCTTTTTCATATTCTTCCAGCTCGAGATGCTGCTGAATTGCAGTCAGAGCCAGTAGGTGGTCGCGCATATTTTCCAGCACGTGATGCCACATCATTTTCTCATATGATCTCAGGAGAGTAAAAATCAAAATTTAAGTTTAACAGGTTGACTTATGTGCTGCAAGAAAAGCCACTAGGAGACCTTAAAAGGTTTGGTGATTACTGAGCAAGTGCCTCATCCAAACCATTCCCCAGATAGTGAAGAAATCAAAAACCAAGAAGAGCAGTACAAAGGTATCTATAACAATCCTAATCATGGGAGCAATCGATTGTATAGAGAGCCACAACAAAACTGTGCTACGAAGGGTCAGATACCATGCCAAGGTCGAATACAGTTGATGCTTGGTAAGTAACCCTGTCATGTTGGTATCACTGGATGGCGAAAGGATCCATACTTCGCTTAGCAACCAGACTAGTAATAAGATGATGCTGCAGAGCCACGCAGCCCAATGCCGTCGCTTTTGGTCCTGCTTCCAAATAGCAAACGCCAGTAAGCTAATGAGCAGTGCCACCAAGAGAAACAGAGTGGGGGCTGAGCAACTCGTGCATGCTTCACCAAAAATGATGAACTAGCACTTTGGCTTCTTGTGCAGTTCCTTGCTGTTGCCAAGTAAAACGAAGTCCCCATTTTGAATTTACCTGCCAACGGCCTTCCCATTCGGTACTAAGACCTAATGCACTTTCCCCCAACAATGGCTGACGATAACTGGATTGAGCTAGCATGGACCATTGATCACCCGTTTGCCAGAGTACGCCTATAGCAGGCTGTAATTGAAAGCTGGTTTCTGGCATTGAACCTGTGCGTGATTGCAGAATTGTATCGGCAAAGGTAAATCCAACGAGATCGTGTTGTAGCGCTATACTCTGTCCGATGCCCCCAACGAGTCGTATGACTTTATGTTGAGATTTATCAAGAGCTTCCTCTTGCCACTCACCGCTTGTTCGCCAAGAAACTCCTGAAACCGTATCTAATCGTGTTGGGGAGAGAGAAAGATTTTGAATCTCAAAAAATTTTAGTTGATGAACCCACCAGTTTGTCTCGTTAAAGCGGACTTTTAAATCCAAAACTTGTAGTTCAGCATAGGGAAGATGCCCATGAACTGGATCCAATAGATCATGGTAGGCTGCACGAATTCCCACTTCTATACCTCGTTCTGCACCATTTTTTTGAAATCCACCGAACTGAGTTCTCAAAGGAGGGTGTCCCTCCAAGGAGTCGGGTGTGAGTGGTTGTGGTGTCTTGACAAGTATCGGTAGTTCGCTACGTCTCAGCAGAACTTGTTGACGCAGATTCTGAAGAGATTCCGAGATCATTTCTTCTCGTGCTTTTTGGTACTGCAACAAGTCTGTGAGCGTGTCAAGTACCTGGGCTTGGGCCTCTAGAGATAGTCCAGATAGTTCTAGTGCTGTTAGTTTTTCTGGTTGGCGCTGGATGTTGATTACCCAATTTTGTTGAGATGCACTCAGATCTAGGGTTTTCCACTGAAGCCTGCGTTGTCGGGAAGGAACAAGGATTGATTTGCCAAGCACCGATTGCCCATCAGGAGTTTGCAGACGTTGTAATCGAAAGAAAACATCGATAGGAATGGCCCAGAACTCAGATGAAGAATAAAGATTGATCTCCTCTTCCCAAGCCATGGCAATCAGTTCTGCCATACGATAAGCACAGTTTTCCAAGAAGAAATAGTATTCAAAGTGAACATCTTGCAGCAATTCCCAAGTGTGGAAAAGTACACGGCGTTGCTGAGTTTTGGTTAGTTTCAGCGGGTATTCCCACAGGTCGCGCAACTCATTTTCTCCGTAGATATGCTGAAAATTATAGAATCTTTCGTCAGAGAAGCGACCGCTGTAGCCACCAAAGATGCCCTTCACTGCATAAACTAAAGCGTTATCATCTGGATCTGGACTAGCACCAAAATTGAGTGTTGGACTGAGTAGAGGGTGTGCAAAGAGTCCCTCCTTCAAATTGATCTTGACCAACAGATGACCAAAAAAAGAAGCTGGATTGTCCAAATAAGCCGAAACGAAGACTACGCTCAGCGAATCAAGTTTGGATAGTCCTGCCCAGCGTTGAAAGCGTGGACATTTGACAAGTGGGGGCGCTGGGGAAAACTCAAGTTGTTGCTGTAACCAGTGAAAACGTGCAATGAAACGGCACTGTGCATGTTGATCAGGATTCTCACCAACTGGTTCATAAAACGCTCGCAATGTGGCGTTCAACTCAGCTTGGGGATTCTGTGCACCATTGGGATCCAGGAAAAAATCCTGACTGACGATCTCACTTTTGTTGGTCGGAGTAGTGGAACGATAGTGAAGCAGCCGCAACCAGTAGGAGTGTTGAGCAACTTTTTTGGTTGTAGCTGACTGAAGTAGAGTTTGCAGTGCCAGTGTTTCTGCAGCTAGTGGTGTCCCTAGTCCAGTGAGCAGTAGTGGGTAAAATAACCACCAGAAAAGTAGATGATTCCCTTTCATTGCTTTGGGGTTGGAAGCCCTTCAGCAACTAGCCGAAAGCCAATACGAGGATCTGAAGTAAGCGCAGAAAAAACTTCCTGAAATTTACAGGAAATCTGATCTGGAGGACTGAACCAGCTGCCTCCGCGGGTGACATATCCTTGCTCTGCTGTAGTTGGCAGCTTGGCCTTTTCACTAGTCCATTCCGCAAGATTACCCAGTAAGTCATAAAGGTTGTGGGCATTGACAGGAAAGGAGCCAACTGGAGCACTTACTGCAAAATTGTCATTGCAAGGATAAGTGGGGTGGCTCCAACCAAAACTTGCAGCTGCGACTTCATCACTCACTGAAGCCCACTGGCAAGCTTGCTCAGCAGTTTCCCAGGGTTGAGTTTCTCTAGTTTCACAAGCTTGTTGCCATTCTTTTGATGTTGGTAAGCGAAAGCGATATCGACCACTGTGTTGCTGGGTTAGCCACTCACCAAATGCATGAGCTTCTTCCCAACTGACATAAGCGACCGGCTGCAATGGAGTATCTAAAGGCTGATTCCGGTAATTCCGACTCGAATGCGACTGCCTAAACCTCTGGAATTGCTGATTGGTGATTTCATGTCTCCCCATCCAGAGAGGAGGAGAACAGAGATTCTGACCAGCTTCACAACTTGGATTGACATAAACAAAGATGATGGCTGTCAGCGGATCAATCCAAGAATTTTTGGAGTCTTCAGGAACTGCCAAGTGAGGATCGGTTTGGAAGGTCCAAACCAGCCCAGCAATCGGCAGCATGCCGACCAAGAACAAAATCAGCCAGTTCAAGGGCTTCATGCTAAATCTATCTCAGAGTCCAGAATTTTTAACAAGCGCTCATGCAGATTATCAAACTTTCCGTTGCTCATGATGAGAATTACATCACCACTGGTAGCGGTGGCCTGTAAATGCTCCAAGATGGCTGAGATTTCCAACGCATGGGCTGGAATCTGTCTGTTCAGGGCGTGTACTATTGCCTTGACGTCTAATCGTTCATCTGTGGAGATTCTCTCTGCTCGATGCGGTGGTGCCAAAAGCACTTCGTCTGCCTGAGCCAAGGCGTAGACCAATTGTTCTTGGTGTATCCGTAGGACACTGGTATTGCTTCTCGGTTCAAAGACAGCACAAAGGCGTTTCCCAGGATGTTTCTGCCGGAGAGCCCGAATGGTTTCTGCAACTGCCGTAGGGTGATGAGCAAAATCATCGTAAACCCAAATGTCATTAATGGCCCCTCGCAATTCCTGACGTCGCTTCACGCCCTGAAAGCTTGAAAAGCCCTGCTGAATTTGTTCGGCACTAAGATGGTTATATTGGGCTAGTAAAATGACAGCTGTGGCGTTACGAATGTTGTGAATACCCACCATCGGTAAGTTCCAGATTTGTTGAGATTTCTGACCACTACCTTCCAGGCGAAACCGAGAACCTGTTTCACAGATTTGAATATCCTCAATGCGGACATTACAGTCCGGTCCTAGCCCAAATGTTAACAAGGGACTGTAAATTTGTTCCAGCACAGGTTTGAGATTGTCATCATCACCATTCGCAACCACGAATCCATTGCCTGGAACCAGACGTAGAAGCCAACGGAAGCTTTGCTGTATTTGTTCAAGGGACGTAAAAATATCAGCATGATCAAATTCTAAGTTGTTTAGTATCAACTGATCAGGCAGGTAGTGCAAAAATTTGGAGCGTTTATCAAAAAAAGCTGTGTCGTATTCATCTCCTTCGGTGATAAAGAAGTTTCCGCTACCATCAGCACAACTAGTCTTCAAATTTTCAGCAATTCCACCAATCAGAAATCCTGGATTCATACCAGCGTTGGCAAAGGCCCAAGCGAGCAATGAAGTTGTGGTGGTTTTGCCATGTGTGCCAGTGACAACCAAAGAAGTTCGACCACGAATGAAAAATTCTTTCAGCAACTCTGCCATTGAAATATAAGGAATACTTTGGGCCAGGGCCGCTTCAACCTCTGGGTTACCTCGCGAGAGCGCATTGCCCAACACGACTAAGTCTGGTCGTGGTTCCAGATGCACTAGAGAAAAGCCTTCACGAACTGGAATACTATGCTCTCTTAAGAGATCACTCATCGGTGGGTAAATATTCTGGTCTGAGCCAGTAATATGGTATCCACGTTTTTGGAGTAGTACCGCGAGAGAACCCATGGCAGTGCCACAAATTCCACTGAAGTGAATGTGGTTGAGAGAGGTTTGCTTGTGGATCATGAGTGAGTTACAAACAGGGCAATGAGATGAAATGTTGANCTTAATTGGTCCCAGGTCAATTTATGGAAACAAAGGTGCGCTGGAACATTTGAAAGATAATGTGCGGTTCGCTGAAGAGCAAGTTGGTCAATCCGTATGTNGTGCAATTTTCTTTCAAAGATACNGAATATTTTCTTGAATTTCNGGGAGGANCATAGGCTGGTAGTGCTAAGATGAATAATCACCTGCGTGTCAGAAATACCGAATGTAATTGGCCGATATATTATACCCCTTGCAATAAATTCAGGGGAACTGGAAGTGCAAAATCAGATGGTTTTTGGAGAAAGCAATGAATTTTGCCGTAGTCCAAGATTTGGACTCAAAGCAGAGAAACTGGCTGGCAGAAGTAATGGTCGGTATCATCACGATTGACGGTAAAGTAGATGATACCGAGTTGCCNTATCTGCAGAAGGCAATGGAGTTGGTTGAGAGCCGAGAACTCAAAGAGAAATTGCTGTCGGTGGCTAGGTTAGAAAAGAAAGTTCGAGTCCATTCAATTCAGTTGGATGGAGAATTGGCGTTTGAGATGCTGAAGTTANTGGCTGGAATCATGATTGTAGATGGTCGTCTACTTCCCAGTGAAATAAATTTCTTTTATGAGGTCGGCCATCGACTTNGCTTACCAGATAAAGCTCTTGAGAAGCTCTGGAAAACCGCACGNCGCGAGATGGAAGATCGTTGTCCTCGAGCCGTTGCAAGGCTGGGTGAGGAAGCACGGGTTATTGCTCTCCAGCAGATCAACTTGGAACGAGCAACATTTCGCTATCATCGCCCTGTGGTCAAGGGTGCACACGGTTCATTGAGNCTGCAGCAGTTCCCAGATGCAGATCCAGATATTGAAAAGGATTGGTATTCGTCTCTAAGTGGTCGGGTGATTAGTACACATCAGCATGTGAAGGATCCCAAAAGCTTTTTACTACGGTTTGAATTTACCCAGACACTGCGGGATGATCATGGATTGCTACAGCTACTCGGAATTTCAAATAGGGAGAAAGGAAAGTGAGGTCGGCTCCCGGGTAAATCCCGAAAGCCATTTTTNGATGACTCAGTGGCCGTGCCAAGATTTGCACAGATGCTTGTCTGAAATGGGTAGCAGTGGCACCTGTTCCAAGAAGGCGACGTAGCAGAGAAAAAATGCTCCACCAAAACCTAGTGTGATCAGTAACTCGTGNAATCCNAGCAGAATGTGGTAGTGCCCGAAGTGTTGTAATGANGGAACGACCATCATNTAAATAGCCAACCATTGCCCAACCGCAACGTATATTCCCATGAACCTGATATAATTGGGGGTACGACACAAAGTTCTNGGCATTAATCCCAGGAAAACAGACACAAAGAGCCATAAGAACAGAATCAAAAATAGAGTTGACCAAGGCTCTGTTTTTGANCGAATTACCAAGTATGGTGTTTCCTCCGGAAGATCTGCATACCAAATTACAATATATTGTGAGAAGGCCATGTATGTCCATAGCAGTGAGAATGCAAAGACTAGTTTTGTCAGATCATGCAGTCTGTTGATTGTGATGTATTCTGCAAGGACTTTGGAGTGTTTGCGNAATGTNACGGCTATCGCGATTANAATGCCCATCGTTGCTTGTAGGTTCCCAATCAGGAAAAATACCCCAAAGAGGGTNCTGAACCATTCTTGATCCAGCGTCATCACGAAATCCCACACTAAGAAAGAACCCGCAACCGCGTATATCAACGCTAACGCTGGCGCAATACGTGATGANAGCTGGTTCAGGCGCGTTACTTCATCTTCCTGATCTCCGTATCCATCCAAAAGCCTGTNAGCTAGAGCCCCACCCCATTGGGAGCCCATAATTCGTCGNGCAAGTCCTAGGTCTGGCTTGATAGACGTTACAACGAACCAGTATGAGATTCCATAAAGCAAGAGGAGCCAGAAAACATTGCGGATGACGAAGAATTCNATATTNAGNTANCCAGCCTTGACAGCTACNCCNTGGTGCATGAATGGAGTATGAGTCCACTCATAAAGGACGGTACTGCCAAAAAATACCAGAATAAACATAGCGAAGGCAACGGGTAGGAAGGCAGCACAGGCNTCTGCGAGGCGTTTGAAAGGACGCCCCCACTTGGCATCAGTGATCTGCCAGATNACNGATAGNATCACNCCAGCNTGNGCNATNCCTCCCCAAAACATCACGTTGATCAGNANGGTTTGCCAAGTTCNTGTGANTCCTTCCNCATTNCCGGTTGCTAGGCCAATCACGAACATGCCCGCNCCNAGNA
>NYVT01000059.1:0-29624 GCA_002684675.1 Deltaproteobacteria bacterium | reverse complement strand
AAGGCCCAGAGTANNGTCTTCAAACTCTTNGGTAGTTCNATCTGNGANTGNTCNATNATCTCNTTCATTTTCATTGCACAACCTCTTTCCTAAAAGCTTTGTCGCTCATCATNTANTTGACCATGTCCCAACGATCNTGNACAGANGTCTGNGCTCCGAANGCNGGCATGTAGCCGCGNGGCTCTTGGAANAANCTGCCGTACTTNATTTTGTTGTAGAGGTGTGGNCCCCANGTTGGNATTTTTACCATTTCATTGATTGCNGGTGCAGGNACNCCCTTCATNACAACNACTGTTTNNGCNANNCCNTCTNNACCATGACAAGCNGCNCAGTAAGTATTGTAGAGCACTTNGCCCCTAGCAATCGAATCTNANGTGGCCTNNGTAGGGTTACGGGGATGAAATTCTCGGGGNTGCCCAGCTTTTCCAGCACCATCTCCNGNGATAGCGGGAATGAAGGGGTCGTAAATCCGCTGAATNTTGTTCAGAGAAACTTTGACNGGNACCGAATCTTNTGGAAACTTTTCGTAGCTTCCCTCTTCCATAGGCTTCAANTTTTTNCCNTCGTACATATCTCGATAGTAAGGNTAGTCTTTTCCATCAAACCANGGNTTATCGTCGTTGGTAATTCCNTAACCNGTATCCTTNGGATCGAAATAGGGATAGTTATCAACAGCCAAGACTACTCCACCTAGAGCCANCATCNCAAAGGTNGTAGTAATTATNTGTGCCTTAGCCTTTCTCGACATGTACCTCCTCAGCTTGATACCTTTTCAATAGTTCCTCGTAAATTTCGCATTGTGAAGCCTCACANCGGACTACNATTCCAAAGCGATCNCGCTGGAACCGCAAATATTCTCNTGCTGCCTTNGGAATCGGATTTTTCAGCGATTCGATGATGATCAANATTGTCAACCCGAGTAGTGTGAAAATTGCGGCATGGAGAATCGTCATCTCAAACCCGATGACAGTGAAAGGTGTAATTGCTACAACAGGTTTTCCTCCCACAGGNAGNACCCAATCNGAAGCNGTCCAGGCTGGTAGNCTNTAACCAATTNNACANCCTANTGCTCCAAAAAACAGTGAGATNAAAGGTAGAGGACTTTGAGGCTCACCTAGTGCGTGGTCTATCTCGTGTCGAGGACAGGGCGAAAGTACNGTTGGNNCAACNCCTTTTNTNCTNAATTCTTCAANGGCTTCTGTAGTGTCNTCNAGGTACTCAAAAGTTCCCCAGACTCCTGAGAANTTAGTGCTCATGATNTCCCTTTCTCATTGGAGGCTCAGCNGCCTCTTTCAATTCCATGATTGCCATNGGNGGNAANGCTTTCATAAACAGAGNAAAGAGTGTNAAGAAGAAGCCGAANCTTCCAATAGTGATNCCGACTTCTACCAAAGTTGGCCANTACTCTCCCCAGTTGTANGGNTGAAAATCNCGCTGCAGNGAGCTACCAACAATGTTGAATCGCTCGAACCACATGCCNACGTTGATNANACCACAAATGATCCAAACTGCGACCAAATTATTACGAACNTTTTTGCGCCAAAGAGGAATTGGGGCAATGACGTTGCAAAAAANCATCAAGTAGAANGCTANCAGTGGNAANGAGACNGGTTGATCACCTGTAAGTGACCATGTGGCCATGTGNCCAAATGGNCNGAANTANAAGACNGCACGNTCATAGGGNCTNCCACTGTACCAAGCNATGAAGAANTCAGTCGCATAGGCATATCCCACAATCATCGAGGTGAACAGAATCACCTGACAAACTTTATTGATTACGTGNTTNCTGATGTAGTCCTCCAATCNGAANACCACNCTTACTGGGATGAGCACAGTCATCACCATTGCCAGTCCAGAGAAAATTGCTCCTGCNACGAAGTAGGGCGCAAAGATTGTGGTGTGCCATCCTGGAATGGAAGCCATCGCAAAGTCCCAAGACACGATGGAGTGAACTGAGAAAACCAAGGGTGTCGCCAGTCCTGCAAAAATCAAGTAGCCTCGCATGAAGTGGATCCACTGGTGGTTTGTTCCACGCCAACTCATCGCAAAGATGGCATAGATTTTAGCCTGAAGAATCTTACCNCGCCTTTTGGCTTCATCACGCAAGATAGCCATATCAGGAACCAATCCCAGTAGGAAAAACATGATGGAAACAGACATATAGGTCGTGACCGCAAAAACGTCCCAAGCCAAAGGAGATTTGAAGTTTACCCAAAGGTAGCGCTCGTTTGGATAGGGAATCAGCCAGTAGGCTAACCATGGACGACCAGTGTGGAGCAGTGGAAACAGCCCTGCTGTNAGCACTGCGAAGACAGTCATTGCTTCAGCACTTCGATAGATCGCAGTTCTCCANGGAGCACGGGTCAGATAAAATACTGCTGAGATTAATGTGCCTGCGTGNCCGATACCGATCCAGAAGACAAAATCAGTGATGTAGAAGCCCCAGGCGATAGGATGGCTAATCCCACTGTTGCCGATACCAACATCGACTTGGATNGCCAANCTAACTGCACCTAGGAGCAGGGCAGAGAGAAAACCAAGTACNAGTAGAAANTAGGAGGGATGTGGNTTTTCCAGCATCTCCANCATGTCATCATTGATTTGGCCGTAGCTGAAAGTNGTTGCCCNAATACCGGGNTGCCCTCTGTGTTCGTCGATTTCCTCGCGGAAAGGAAGACTACGTGAACTGTCTTCTACGGTTTCTAGAATTGTTGTAGAGGCCATTTAGTATCTCCTTTCTCNTCAATGGTCTTGTGTGTCAGTGAGCTGAGCCATGTTCATTGCCGTAGAGACCTGCAACTTCTTGGTGATTTACTTTGCGCAAGTAGGTTACTGCNGGCTTGTAGTTCATTTCGGGGAAGATTTCGTACTGGCGATCACGATTCTCTTTGTCAGGGTCAGCGAGTACATCAGGTTTNCNNTTNGCNAGNTGNGANACNTTNCTNTNNGGATCAGCNAGNTTNCCNAAANNGATNGCNTTATTTGCNCANGTTTGCTGGCAGGCAGTTACNGCTTCGCCATCTTGTACATCTCGACCCAGATCACGTGCTGCATACTTGGCTTCTGTNAGCCGATGTACGCAGAAGTTGCACTTTTCCATGACACCAACAGCTCTGGTGGTGATTCCGGAATTTAACTGCTGATCCAGCGGAGCAGGGAACTCATAGTCAAACCAGTTGTAGCGTCGAGCTTTGTATATGCAGTTGTTTGAGCAGTAGCGCGTTCCAACACAACGGTTGTAAATCATTGCGTTNAGNCCNTCNGGNTTNTGGTAGGTCGCATAGACCGGACAGACGGGTTCACAACCAGCNTTGCTACACTGTTGACACATAATGGGTGCAAAGCGGGTTTCAGTTTCATCCTGATAGCCCTCCAGATAGCGTTCCATNCGTAGCCATGACATTTCTCGACCTACGGCNGCGCGCTCTTTGCCAACGACTGGAATATTGTTTTCAGCATAGCAGGCAACGACACAAGCNCTACAGCCGTTGCAGCGATCTAAATCTATTACCATACCCCAGCGGTAGGGTTTGTAGTATCCTGCGGTTTCAGAGCGGTCTGGGTAGAANTCAACAATTTCTTTTGGGCGNTGATGCCCTCCGTGGTCTTCTTTTTCACTAGTCAGAGCAGCTACCGTAGTAGCTGCAGCGATGTCACGGCCCAACTGGCGTGGGTTCCCATCTANGTTGACAGTGTATGATTTGATAGTGGTNGGAATGACGTCTACTTTCGTACTTATNAGGGCTAGATTTCCAGTATGCGCATCAGTTTTTGCTGGAATTAAATCCAGCACGTTTACACCGAATCCATCNGCTACAATTCCNCTGGCTGTATGCCCCTGGCCTATTGGTATTGCCACGGCATCTCTATGAATCGTGTAGCTCAAGTAAACTGTGGCCTGCAGGCTACCTTGGGAGTTNCTTAGCTCCACAACNCTTCGNTCTGCTATCCCAAGCTTTTTTGCNGTGTCTGGATGAATTTCTACCCAAGAATCCCAAACAATTTGACTAATTGGGTGCGGCGTCTCTTGTAGCCAGGGTTTGTTTGCCCCTCTTCCATCAAGGTGGAAGATTGAAGGNGCGGGAATTAGTGCTAAACCACTTCCTCCAAGTAACGGGGTTTGGAACNCAACNCTATCGACCTTANTTTGTAGGTNGACCGCATTGCTCCAACGCGGTGCCTCAAAAATCCCCCCATTCTCGAGAGTCTCGATCCAAAAGTTCTCAAACGGACCAAAGTAACGATTTTGATGNACTTGAGCCCAAAGTTCATAGATNTANTCNCGGTAGTTGTTTATTTCNGTAAAAGCCTGCGGATTGATCTGCTTAGCCACGGCGATTAGCACATCTTCACGTGCTCTCGCATCAAACATGTTAACAGGAGCCATCACGGGTTGCTGGATACTAAAAATACCTGGGCGTGGATTGGCGTCTCCCCAGCTTTCGTAAGCAGTGAGNGCTGGAAGTACTANGTCTGCCTGCTGATTTGTCTCGTTTTTTCCTGCTGAAATGGCGACGACCTTAGCTTTCTTCATTGCCTGATCGAACCCAAGACTCTTGGGTAGTGTGTGAATCGGATTTGAATCATCAACAATTAGCAGCTTAATCTTGCCAGCGTTGAGATCAGACAGTAATTGTAAAATTTGGCTATGCGATGTGTCCTCACTGGCTTGTTCAGACTCATAAAATCTGAGAGTTTTGCCAAGATTATTGGCTACTGCGTTCAGTGTAAACACAGCGACTTGTGTGGCTGTTGCCTGCTCACTGCTATTCCAGGCTCCGCCNGCTATTGCCAAGGAGGAATTCTGGTGAAATTCTTCGGCGAGAGATTTGATTTTGTCCACTGAGATGCCCGTATCACNGGCAACAAGTTCAGGTGAGTAGGGAGACAGGTAATCATCTAAGAAGTCATAGCGAGGATCCCGCTGATGAATGACATGTGCCATGGCNAGAGCAATCATTGCTTCTGTACCAGAGTTTGCAGGTAGCCACTCGTCAGCTCTTGCTCCGCTTAGTGATTGATGAGGACCGATGTGAATACAACGATTTTTCTTTCCGTCACTATAGGCGTGCATATCGGCAAAGCGCCGACCATTCTGGACAGGATGCCCCCAGGTTTCGATGAAATCAGCGCCGAAATTGACCAGTAATTTAGCGTTTTCAAAAGCATAGTCTGGAAGATCGCTTCTTCCAAAGGCAATTTCACAGGCACGTTGCTCCGCTGCTCGACTGATCAGACTGAAGGCAATTCGCTTTCCCCCGCCAACTTCATTCAACCAGTTGTCAACAAAAGCTCCTTCGCTACCAACTGTAGGTCTACCTAAGTAAACAATCTGACCNGCAGATTGCTGCAACAGACTGACAAACTCNCTCTGCGCGTCTTCCCATGAGATCACTTCACTTCCAGAACGGGGCTGAGCATGTCTCTCTGGATTGTATAGAGTTTGGAGAGAAGCCTGACCGAGAGCACAAAGTGCTCCTTGATTTAGTGGATGATTAGGATTGCCNTCTGCCTTCTGAGCGCGATACTCGCGAGCAGTAATCATCATTCCACATGCGCCAGAGTCACATTCGCGGCAAGTTGTCATGTACTGGTAGCCAGTGTTTGGCATGTATTCGAATTCGACTGGAGGAACTAAGGCTGGAATNATTTTTTCTGGCTTTTGCTCGCAACCGGCTGCTACAGCGGTTGTGCCGCCTACTGCCATGAACTTGAAGAGATTACGTCGACTGAGGCCTTTTCTCATTTATGAACTCCGATAGATCAGATCAATAGTGGCAGGTGTAGCAATCAAGCATGTTGGGAGTATGATAGTTTNGCTTGTTGACCAGATATGCTTGGGCCTCTCTANGAGCATCGTTCTCTTTGGCATTGTTCCATCCTGCCATTGTGCTCATAGCTCTCTTGCGCTCTATAACCCCTTCNACTTGCAAATGGCACTGCATGCACCACCCCATTCCACCAAAATTTTGATCTACAACATAAGCTACTTCCATTTCTTGAACACTACCATGACATGACTGGCAGCGCTGGTCGCCACCATTGCGGAACAGCATTACTCGACAGGATAATGAGCGTGGATCTGCATCTAAATCACAACCGTTNCCTGCACCGTCTATAAAGCGACTCGCATCTGCNTTGATGTGTTGCTTGTGAGGGAAGCGTACAAAATCCGGAATATCATGCAGTTTGATCCAAGGGATAGATTTTTCCTGCGCCCACAAATCCCTCATCTTATCAACTTCTGGATGATCGGCCTGCACNAACTCTTGCCCATGTGGTCCGTGGCAGCCGACGCATGTACTCACAGGGGGGATTCCAGAAGAGTGAGATCGGCGTGCATANAGGTGACAATATTGACACGCAATACCGTTCTGGCCAACATGTAGCTTATGGCTGAAGGCTATTGGCTGTTCTTTTGGTTCATTAGAGATTGGGAAAATTGCAAAAGAATTCAGCGGAGAAANCAGGAAAATCAAANCTCCCATCACGATGGCCTGGATAGGTNGTCGNAANGAGNNCNAGTAGGACCGCATGATACTCCATTATCGNTTAANAAGGGGAATAGAGATGGNATGCTACTCTATTCAGAAAAACTTAATTTCAGNGTNTGAGATTATTACNNTGAAAAAACATTTTTGTTGCTTAATCGCAAGACCTTAGTTTGATCTTTTTCNNGTTTGGGTATGGACAGGTTCNCTGTCNCTCACAGAANACAAGANTGTTCGAATTTTTTTTGGCNAGTNNTCANTTGTAGGGCAGAGAGAAGAGAGAGCCAAGACGNATCCAAAAGTTAGCGGGNAAACGAGAAGTGTGATAANTTNCGCCANGGGTTAATCGGTCGCTTATTCACGTGAATTTCGTAGTGTANATGTGAGCCTGTNCTGCGTCCTGTGTTGCCAGTGTAGCCAAGCAGTTCTCCGCGCTGAATGAATCGGTTTGTCTGTACTGCGAGGCGGGATAGGTGGCCGTAGCGTGTCACATAGTCAGTAGGCTTGAAATTTTTTGTTGAAATGCCACGCCCGTGTTCGAGCTCTACTAACAATCCGTATCCAGTCGCTGGTCCAGCTTTTCGGACAATTCCGTCAGCTGGAGCATAGATTGGAGTCCCNGCTGGTCCTGAAAAATCTATNCCGCTGTGGAAAGCTGGTAGNTTAGTGAACGGGTCGCGTCTTCTACCGTAATGCGAGCTCACTGATGCATCNTTAACCGGTGCAATTGTAGGAGTGCTCCGCCAGAGAATTTCATCACCACGAATCTGTTCNTAAAGACGCTGTAAGGAATTATGAGTCGAATGATAGGAACTTAACTCTTGTTCTAGAATNACACGTGGATCCAGAGGNTCTGCACTCAATTGCCGCTCTTCTACAGGGAGTAAGGATTCCTNAAGAAAAGGACCACCTTTGCCTCCCTCGTTGTCAACAGGAGTGGCAGGAACTTCTGCCAACAAACGAATACCTGTGATTTCTTGAATTTTTTCTGCAAGTTGCCGCACCTCTTGTTCACGGGCCTGCATCAATACAGCGTATTCAGCTAATTCCTGCTCTGCAGCATTCAGGCTTTGCTTCAAGTCCCAAATNTCTTCTTGGACCAATTCTGAACTGACTGGAACAGTTAGATCCGCTCTCTGTGANAGCGTCAGATGGTGAAAGTCTTTGCTGATCATGTTCAGCCAATTAAGAGGGTCTGCTTCAAGGGCTTTGGTGTCCAGCAAAACTGCTCTGCATTGATAAGATCCCTGCTGACAAGCTAGGGAGTGGATCTGTCGGATGTGGTACAAAAGATTTTGCTGAGTGGCACTNTTCTTCTGGGAGTGCGTTTCCAAAGTTGCCANTTGGTCACGCAGTTCCCGAACCCTATTTNCCAAAACCTCAACGCGCTCAGCCTGGCTGGCTGCGATCTCCATTCTTTCATGAATGTGAATCTGTTGTGATTGGCGTTGAGCGTTCCATTGTTGCTGTTCGTGCAACTGAACACTTTGCCAAATAAGCATCCCNCCTAANGATAGGAANAAGGCTGATGCAAGCAGGACCGCGGNNATCAGTGNTACAGNACGCAAGGGGAAGTGTGTNATGCCTGTTCCATTGTGCCGAAGCAGCAGGATCGATAAGTGCGGCATTCGAAAACTCAAAAATAAAGGTAGTTGCTCGAATAATCAGTGTTGGACTTTTGGTCTCTTCACCAGATCGTACAGTCTAGCACCGATGAATATTTCAAGTAATTCAGGATCAATATGATTGTCTTTGGCTTCAAAGCCCAAAATTNTTAGTGCCCNTTCAGCAGNCATTGCTCTCTTGTAGGGGCGATCCCAAGCCGTCAGCGCATCGTANATATCAGCGANGGTCATCATCTTCGATTGCAGTGGGATTTCATCACCAGACAGTTGGCGTGGGTAGCCTTTGCCGTTNATTTTTTCGTGATGTGCNTAGGCAATNTCTGGAACATCTTCTAGGTGCTCTGACCAAGGAATGATTTTTAGAAAATTGTAAGAATGCGTGACGTGTGACTCGATTTCATCACGATCACGTTGGTTCANGGATCCTTTTNGTACAGAAAGTGAGGCGGTTTCGTCTACTGAAAGATACGAAACGGGNAAGCCGGTCGAAGGATNTGGGAAGGTTTGTGCTGCGATGACTTGCAACTGATCAAATCCTCCCTGGTCCAGAACAGTTGGTTCGTTGCATNGAATGATGAACTTTAGCTGGTCNTCCACCTGCAAAAGTCGTTCATTCATCTCTTGTTGAGCCAACTCTACTTGTTGAAGTGAGTTCTCTTGAAATTCTTCTAGCAAGTAATTCAGTTGCTTACGGGTATATTGAAGTTCGGTTGCCATCCTAATCAAACGGAAACGATCCATCACTGCTTGCTGTTCTTCTGGATANAGCTTCTTAGATTTGACCAGTACTTTTTCACGTACGCCAATTTTGCCGAAATCGTGAAGGAGAGATGCATAGCGAATCGTGTTGAATTGATCTGGGTTGTAGCTGATATTAGCAAGACGTCCCTCGGACAGTGANCTCACTGTCTCTGCTAAAGCCACCGTGAGCGTGGCAACTCGGCTGGAGTGTCCTGAAGTCGTTGGGTCTCTAGATTCAATGGCCTTCACGCTCGCATTGATGAAACCATCGAATAGAATTTGGATAGACTCCAGTAAGGAGGCATTTCTGACCGCAACCGTTGCCTGAGATGCCAGAGANTCCATTAAGCGCATNTGGTAATCACTGAACGGAATAACTATTTGGTCAACATCTTCTTCAGTATCTAAAACAGCATCTCCATCGAACTTGCAATTGATGAGTTGGATTACACCAAGAACTTCACCACGCTCATTGCACATTGGGACAGCGAGCATTGAGCGAGTCTTATAGTTNTGCTGCTCATCGAAGTCACGACCACCCCAGACCAGATTAGAATCATGTAATTCGTACACATCACTGATCCGAATCGGCTGACTGGTGCGTGCCACATAGGCATTGACCGTGCTGGAGTCGAGAGGAAGAACTCTCTCCTGCAGTTGGGATGTNTCTCGTGAAAGGTTGAGTGCGCTGTGGAAGCGCATTTGTTTGTTAGCGAGGTAGTTGCTCTGTTCGTGAGGGGTGTCAGGAATCTGTTCGATCAGGTAGACGCTGCACCCATCTGCGTTGGTAAGTTTCATTGCTTTCGCAGCGATCATGCGCAGTAGCTTATNCAGATCCTTTTCATTGGANAGAGCGATCCCCAGTTCGTTTAANTCGGAGAGAATCTCATCCGATTTGCTTACATTTGAATGTGTTCGAGTTCTATCATGTAGACGGCTGAAAAACTGGCGCAGCAGAAAATTCCAACGCGTAGGTGTCAAATGAGCTAGGGGATACCATTCGATNGCAGGATGTTCTGGAGGTTCNGCTACCAAGGCTGATCNTTCCTCCAAAACAACAATTCCTCCACCAGACTGAAGATAANGAGCCAGATGGGATTGCCACTGGAAAAGATTACGGCTANGAATAATAATTAGACAGGTTGTTCCCTCAGTTGTATGAGGTAGCTCTTCCAGCGATGCGTAGGCAACGGAGGATACTCGTTGCAATGGATCTGCAAGGAATTCNTGATGAAGTTTGTCTATGTCCTGTGGGTAGAATAGTCGGGAGTCAGCCATGATCTACAGATCTATGAAATCGGAATNATTCTAAAACTTTTCATNAAGACGAGCAGATTCTCACAATCAGACGGGTGCTGCAAGCGGAACATGCAGAGGTTGGCGCATCAATCCAAGTCTTGCCGTTAGTTGATCCAAATGCCCCACAGGAAGCCAGAGACGTTGAACGTGATCTTGTCGCATTAGCCAGCGGATAAACTGTGAGTCTGGTGGCAAATCTTCAGTCAATTTTTGTTGTTGTTTTTCTAAAAAATTGGCCAAAAGTAGGGCTTGCCGTTGACACAGTGTTTCTTCAAAAAGTCCTATCAAGCCCATCAGTTCATCTTCAAAATGTTGGAATAATATTTTCGATTTTTCGAGTACTTGGAGGTTATGTTGCTGTAATTTTCGAGTTTGATGCTGAAAAACAGGATACCAACTGTGGACTAAGTAATCATTCCATTCGGTGAGAGTCTGAATGGTTTGCATTGCTTTCTGCAAAGGGTTAGCCAGACTGAAGCGCGAGGTGTTACCGACTTGTTGCTGCAGGAAATTAATTCTGAGTTCACAGATTAACAGCGCTTGGAGGTGGTCGCGCAGGCTCTGCTGATTCTCCTTAAAAAGTTTGTAGGTAGCGGTTGTGACGAACGGAGTATCAGGCCAGCCTTGCAAGCATTCAAGTAGCAGATCTGAAGTCCAGCTTGAAATATGACCACTTTTCAGCGTTTGCCAAGTGATATTTTGTGGAAGTGCTCGGCTTGTTTTACTGTCGGGTTTTGAATCGTTGTCAAGAATCATATCCCACCAGCCAACACCAAGCTCATGAGCTAGTTTATCAGCAGTGTCCTTACCACGCAGAATGATCCAGCAATTTTCTCGATGAACGTTTTGTGTGTTGAGCAGTTCTCCAAGGTGATTGGAAATCGTGGTGACAGTAGTTGCATCCAGCATCAGCAGATTCCCACCCAGATTTAGGTACTGAAGCAAAGCCTCTTTGGAAGCTTTCCAGCGGTAGGTCGAAAGTATTAAGCCCAGGCGGAGACTTGGGAAGCTACCTTCTCCAATCAACCAATCGCTGTGATAACCCAGTCTTTGCTGTGTTGCCTGTAGCTTCTGCAGGGTTTGTCTATTCCGTTCCTCTTCAGCTACTGCGAACATCTGACTTTTTCAGAACGGTACGTCGTCTTCAACATAAGGAGCATTGTTTCCTTGGTTGAATTCATTATTTGAGGTGTTGGGTGGGGCTGGATTGCGACGGTTGTCCGAAGGTCCTCCACTGGAATATTCATTACCGTAAACAGCGGGCCCATCGTTAGCGCTTCCTCCACTCCGTTCTGTCCCTTCTCGAGAGTCTAAGAAGCGCACTTGATTAGCAACAATCTCTGTTCGATATTTTTTTTGACCCTGCGGATCATCCCAACTGCGCGTCTGCAATTTGCCCTCAATATAAACCATCGAACCTTTTTTCAGATAAGATTGTGCCTGATCAGCCAGGCGATCCCAGGCCACGATATCATGCCATTCAGTTTTTTCCTGTCTTTGCCCCTGTTTGTCTCTCCAGTATTCAGAAGTTGCGATAGAAAATGAGGCTACAGCGTTGCCAGACTGAGTATATCGGATCTCTGGGTCACGACCCAGCCTGCCGATCAGCATAACTTTATTGAGCATACGTTCTCCTTGTTTAGCGTTTTGATAGCAATCCCAAAGCTAGTCTGAGCTTGGCTTCAAAGCCTTCTGCTTCTAGAGGCAGGCTTGCTAGCACGGTCAGAATCTCTTTTTCTGCAAAACCCATGTTTTTTAGAGCAGATTGTAGAGAGGCTGTTTCACCCGATGGTATGGTGGGCGTTGTTGCCTTGCCAGTGATCAAGGCAGATTCCAGTCCTTGGATGGGTGATTTGCTGAAGCTGTCTTTCAACTCCAGGCAAAGCCGAGCGGCAGTTTTTTTTCCTATGCCTGGGACTTGACTGAGAGTGTTGATGTCTTCACGCAGGATGGCCTGAACAAGGTTTCGTGGCTCAAGTACAGAAACAATGGTCAGCGCTAGTTTTGGGCCAACTCCAGATGCCTTGAGGAGACGTTCGAACAATTGTCTTTCGGCTGTTGTCTCGAACCCGTACAAGCTGATTTCATCCTCACGCACACTAGTGTGAATGTGTAAGCTGAGTACTTCACCTGCAGTGTGTCTATTACCGAGCCCTTGGGGTACCTGCACGAGGTATCCCACTCCACCACTAGTTTGTAGAACCAAGCGCTGTTCTTCTACTAGCGAGACATCCCCAATTAGATANGCGATCATTGTATGGTTAAGGGTCTGGTGCGTTCCCCGAACAGAGTGGTGCCCAGTCGAACCATTGTTGCACCTTCTGCAATGGCGATTTGGTAGTCGGATGACATACCCATCGAAAGTTCTGTGAAAGCAGTCAGAGTGAATTCGTCNCGGAGCTTTTCAAGCCAAGTACGAAGTTGCGAGAAGGTTCTANGGATTGTGTTTGCGTCATCTGTTGCCGCAGCCATAGTCATCAAACCTCTACAGTACAGCCACTGACAATTCTGCGTTTTCTCTAATAACCTGCACAAATTGTCGTAGTCACTGATTCCACTTTTGCTATTTTCCTGCGATAGATTGGCCTGTAGTAGGATTTGCATGGGTTGGCCTTGCAGAGCACACTGCTTTTCGAGTAATTCCAATAACTCTTGAGAATCAACAGAATGAATCCAGTCGAAGCGCCCAGGGCAGAAGCGAGCCTTGTTTTTTTGCAAATGCCCGATCAAGTGCCATTCGATACCTGGGTTCTGTAGTCTTTCAATTTTTTCTGAGGCTTCCTGAACCCGATTTTCACCGAAGCGCAACTGTCCAGCTTGGAAAGCTTCTGCGATTAGTTCACTAGGATGAGTCTTCGAGACGGCAATCAACTTGATTTCTTCCGGAGAGCGACCAGCCTGTATTGCCAATTCAGCTAGTTCAGCACTCAATTCGGTTAGGCGCTCTTTCAGACTCATTGATTTGTACTGCCCTGCAGCTTTTCATCCCATAGTCCAACTTTTTTGTTCCGCGCCATTGCTTCGGCAGCCAAGAATTGCGGTTCATCAGGATTGACTCCTTCTGTTAGCAAATAGAAGGACCAGCCGTTCTGCACCATCCAGAGATTAATGTTTGTGTCGCCAGACAAAACGATGCCGTTGAGCCGATAAAGCTCTTCTTGCAGCTCATATTCTACTCTAACAGATCGACCACTGAAAGACTTGCCCAACTCAAAAGCTACTTTTTTCTGGAACCATGCGTTGTATTCTTTGCCTCGGTTAATCGATAGTTTGGGAGATACATGCTGTAGATAGACTCGAATTTCCTGTCGACTTAGGTTGAGACTACTTTTCGAGAGTTGATAAGTCCATTTTCGGAACTCACCACGATCGTCGATTCTTAGCCAAATGCTCTCAGAATCTGCTACACGAGATACGACACCATTAACTATCTGACGCTGCGGGGCGTTCGTTGTTACACCAGTCTTCTTATTCTTGGCTCCTTCGAATAGTCGGCTACGGATACGTTCCGTATCGAGTAGAGAAGACTGTGCAAATGGCAGTGCTGGAAGCCAACAAGTCAGAAACAGGAGCAAAATGAGGTGCTTCATCGGATTTCTGGTGAAAATGGTTGGATGATTTGAATCCTGATGATCAGGAATTAGACTGCAAAAAAGTTGCATCTCCACAGGAGTCTTCGTAAATTGGGCTTCTTGTTCTGTTCTGTCAACCACAACCATTTCCTCCATGTATCACGGTCACAGCCGGTTACTTCGCTTATGGTTGGTCTGGCTGTTTTGTTGGGGATATACTTGTTCCCTACAGGCCCAGCCAACTGATCTGCGTGTTGAGGCCCGCTCCTACATCTTTGATCCTGAAACAGAAATCTATCGCTATGAAGATGCCCGCTTCGAATGGGGNACTATCGCACTTGAAGGTCAGAAAGTCGAGTTCTTGCGCAAGGAAAACCTGATCGTTGCTCAAGGGTTTGTTCGACTGCGAGAAGGTTCGATTACGCTGATTGCTGAAGGGTTGGAAATCAATTTAGGTGACAACTCCGGTGTCTTNCGGGAAGTNTTCTTCTTCGATNCAAAAACAGAGGCTTACATAACAGCTCGTGAGGTACGTCGTGTTCCAGAAGGATACTTCATCGGNTATGACTGTACGTTCACAACTTGTATTCCTGAACAACCTGCCTGGGAAATTCGCGGTAGTACAGTGCATTACTACCCAGAAAATTATTCTTCAGCNATTTCAACGAGTCTGCGAGTTCGGGGTGTTCCGATCTTTTACTTCCCCTATCTGGCTTGGCCCACAGTTACACGACGGCAAACAGGTCTACTACCACCGGAGTACGCCCTACAAACCTCGAGTATTGAAAAGTTCAATCTAGGCTATCGTCTGTCCCTCCCATACTTTTGGGCGATTGAACGAGAGCAGGATCTCACAATCCGTACTGAGTGGGTACAGTTCCGAGGTTTGGGATTGGGATTGGATTATCAGTATGCTTTTAGNGAGAATTTGCGAGGTGAGCTCAAGTTTTTACGCTATTTTGAGCGCGATCCTCGGGATCCACAAACAGAGTCCGGTCAGCTTGCACCCGAGGATGTGAATCCGAATACCTTGCGCCCAGAGCGCTACAAGTTGATTCTGAACCACAACCAACAGCTGGACGAGCGAAGTCGGCTGATTGTCTCNGGTCTAGTTTACAGTGATAGTCAGTTTCAACGAGAATATGAGGGAGTTCGTAATCCTGAACCAAATTATGCACAAAGTATTACTGGATCTGTTAACTACCAGTATGATTCAGGGAGTATCACGCTATCCGCATCTCAGGAGAAAGTTTTCCAAGAAATCGCCTTGCTGAACTGGGCAACCGATCCTACCCGGATTCAACGTCTCCCAGCACTAAGTTTTCAATTTAGCGAACAACCCTTCCAAACTGTGGATCTGACAACGTCTGCTGCGGGATCGCTCGTCCGCTACTTCCGTGAAGAAGGCTATAACGGGACTGGATTGGTACTCAATCCAACACTGCGTTACCGACGAAATATTTTCCAGTATTTCAAAGGTGTCTTGGGGCTTGGTCATTCAATATCCGCTTACGAAGTTTGGTCACCCAGTGCCTCTGACCCATCTGATCAGTATACTTTCCAGATTTGGACAGCTGATGTGGAATTCAATACCACGTTGTCAAGGGTCTGGGAATCAGAGAGTGATCTCTACAGTCGCTTTAAGCATCTAATGACTCCCAGAATTCGCTATGACTACATTGAGGATGTACCCCAGGATTCTATTTCTGGTGTGCCATTCGGAGGAGGCATTGCTACACGCCGCCTGCTAGAATTTCGATTAGATAANATTTTGCTGGCCAAGCGTCGCCAGTATGAACCGTTGCAGCGTTTTACCGGACGTTCTTTCTTACGTCTGCAGGAACAAGAATTTCCAGAAACTTTTCTGTTGCGTTTACAGAGCCTACAAGACCGTGAATTTGCTAGTCGTGNTAAGTTACAGGAGGCGTTGGAGTCANTGTTTGATGAGGAACTCGATGAGGAAAAGTTGCTGCAAATTCTTGCAGTTGNAGAGAGTGGAGTGNCTCTTCGTGCTGAGGATCAGCCAGAGGAAAATTTGCGAATTGGTGAAAGTTTAGTGCTGGCTCGCTTGAATTTGATTCAACCATATGACTACCTGCGTGTAGAGGAAGACTATCAGTCTCAAGGTCCGACTCCAAAAGGNGATGAGACAGAACCAGGGGAACCATTATTGCCCTTGAGAATTGAACTATCCCTGCAGCCTGGATCAGGTTTAGCGCTGAACTTTCGTAATCGGTACAACCATCAGCAGCAACGAACAGTTGAATACTCACTATCGGTAGACGTAAATGTTAGTCAGTATAGCAAAGCATCTGTTGCTTTCAGAGAAAACGAGAGCACTTACACNACACCGTACGGNCAAACTTTNGAAGCNNCTTCCAGCTTCAGNTTCAGCAATACCCACCAAGCTAGNGATGAGCTATCCTTTGGNTTTTCGGGAACAGTTGATCTTAATCCTGCTAGTACCGCATTTCGTCGTCGGTTGGTTTCCGATACGGTTTTTCTCAGTTATCGTCCAGATTGTTGGACATTCAACCTCAGGCTGGAGGAACGAGTCGATAAAACTACAACAAGCGGAGGACAAGAGACGGAATACGTTGATCGAACAATCTTTGCTAGCGTAATTCTAGGAGGGGTCTTATTGCCGGAACAAACGTTGCCAAGAGCCTTCTGATGTCTCGACGTGCTTTTTGCTTATTGCTGCTCGGAGGATTGTTACCAACTTTTACTTTGGGTCAGGTAGATCCTGAAGATTATCCAGAGATGCTGGAGCGGAGTATGGAGACTCGTAAGTTGTCACCAANACCAGACATGTTTTCAGAATCCTACAGAACCCGTGGTCGTGGTGTCAGCTTCGGGGTGGGATTCCGTCGATTGGATTTTACCCTTAATGACGGACAGACGAGAACTTTTGGTGATAGTACGGCGAATGGTATTGGTTTTCATATTAGCTATGTGGAACCTGAGAGAACCCTCGAATATGAGCGACAAATCAGCCCGGTCTCTATTTCAAAAGAAATTCAATACCAAGGAAAAAACTACAACTCGCTGGAAGTCATTCAAAATAACGTCTGGTATTGGTGGGCGACTCCACTTTCATCGCGATGGTGGAGTCACTACGGAAGTGGTTTCCAATTTGCTCAGATTCGTCCAATTGCTGAAGATCAAACCAAAACTTACGTGGATGAAAGTTCACTCGTTTTTGGTGGNGGTCTGGGCTGGTTTGCAGTGCCCAGTTTGCTACTGAGCTATCGATTTACATTAAGCTTTCACCTGTCAACNATAGGCATTTCTGAACACGACCCAATTTTACCCAGAAGTCAGGTGCATACGATTTACTTTGACTACTTCTATGCGTTGTAGCTTCTGGCTTGCCTTCGCGATGGGTTGTCCTAGAATCTGGCAACTTCAACACACAACTCNATTTAGACGAATTTGAGATTGGCTTCTACATGACTTCCACCTTTCCTCTACTCTCTCTTTTGGTGTTTTCACCGTTGTTGGGTGTGCTCCTAGTATTAACCTTTCGAGATGCGCACCGGGGACGCGCAGCACAGTGGGGAGCTGTAACCAGTAGTTTGGTGACAGCAATCCTTAGTTTGTTCGTTTGGACAGCTTTTCAGGNAGGAACTGCGGGATTACAACTAGTCGAGCGTTTCACTTGGATTGGTTCATTTGGCATCGATTATTTTCTTGGGCTGGATGGTCTGAATCTCTTTTTCTTAGTGGCAACAGCCTGGCTGCAGCCCTTGATTTTACTNGCCTCCTGGAATATGCAGGAACGAGCTTGGCAGTTCAACCTCAATCTGCTTTTGCTACAGTGTGGCGTATTGGGATGCTTTGTGGCACTAGACGTAATCTTGTTCTACGTGTTCTTTGAGTTGATGCTGATACCTCTGTATTTCCTGATTGGAGGTTGGGGACGGACTCAGAGTCTGGTCGCTGCAAATCGTTTCTTCATTTATACGGTTTGGGGTTCACTACTGATGCTCGTGTCTCTGATTTATACGGCGGTATTATTCTATCAGTCTGCAGGATATTGGTCGTTTCAGATCACAGACTGGTATCAGTTGGAGATTCCAGTAGCTACTCAGGTTTGGCTATTCCTAGGCATGTTCTTGGCCTTCGCAATTAAGATACCTCTCTTTCCTTTTCACGGTTGGCTGCCTTCCTTCCATGAACAAGCACCAACAATTGGTTCTGTGGAGATGGCTGCCATCATGATGAAACTGGGACCATACGGTTTCCTCCGCTTTGCACTGCCAACGTATCCAGAAGCGGTTGCTTTATTGAGTGATTACCTGATGGTGCTGTCACTCATTTGCATCCTCTATGGTGGTCTAGTTGCGATTGTACAGACAAATCTAAAGCGCTTGATGGCCTATTCTTCCATTTCACATATGGGTTATATTCTGCTTGGGGTATTTGCTCTGAATCAGCAGGGAATGACGGGTGGATTGATGCAGATGGTCAACTACGCAATCGTAACTAGTGCACTTTTTCTTTGTCTTGGAATGCTGCTCCACAAAGGCGAAAGCCAAGAAATTGGAAGTTTTGGTGGGCTCCTCAAGACGATGCCAATCTTCAGTGGATTTTTTATTCTTTTCAGCATGGGATCAATAGGTCTGCCCGGACTCAACAGCTTCATTGGTGAAGTCTTGACAATGATTGGTGCGGCAAAGGTCAATCTCTGGTTTGGAGTGTTTGCAGCAGTTGGTGTTTTGATTGCCGCCATTTACATGCTCTGGATGGTGCAGCGTGTTCTTTTCGGTCCAGCCACCAAGTCTCATCGTTCTGATCTAGGTTTGCGTGAAATTGTTGTGTTGAGCCCACTGGCATTTCTAGCTGTTTTGTTGGGAGTATACCCCCAACTGTTCTTCGACAAGGTAGAGCCAACGGTGTCCTTTTATACCCAGCAGATTCAAGTTCGACTGACTTTGCAGACTGTGGGTATTCCAGAAAAAGCACTTGAAAACGCAGAGCATCTTCCGTATTTTGCTGGATCTCAGAGCGTACACTCTGCGGAAAGGTGACCGAGTGGCCGAAGGTGCACGACTGGAAATCGTGTGTGCGTGAAAGCGTACCGAGGGTTCGAATCCCTCCCTTTCCGCCAGCTATGCCCCTCCTGTTTCCTTGTGGGAAGCTGCAAATGGTTGGGTTTTGCGCAATCGAAAGTTTCGAACCGTGTCAGGTCTTAACGGAAGCAGCACTAAGATCCTGTAGATGTGCCGCAAAACTCAGCCTCTCCAATCTTCCCTACTAGCATGTCCTACGTTGTTCTTGCCCGCAAACTGCGACCACAACGGTTCTCCGATCTGATCGGTCAAGAAGTCATTGCGCAAATTCTTCAGAACGCGATTCGTAGCAACCGAGTGGCCCATGCATTTCTATTTAGTGGATCTCGTGGGGTAGGAAAAACTAGTGCGGCTAGAATTTTAACAAAAGCTCTCAACTGCCTGGAACCCGACAACGTTGATCCGTGCAACGCATGTGAGAACTGCCTGGAAATTAGCAGTAATGCTTCTGCTGATGTATACGAGATTGACGCGGCCTCAAATCGTGGAATTGAAAATATTCGGGAACTTCGTGAAAACGTAAAATACGCACCGGCTCGCTGTCGCTATAAAGTTTACATCATTGATGAAGCCCATATGCTGACGCTGGAGTCTTTCAATGCTTTGCTGAAGACCCTAGAGGAACCACCGAACCATGTGAAGTTTATTCTGGCTACAACAGATCCCCACAAGGTGCCGGTCACTATTCTTTCCCGATGTCAACGTTATGATTTCCAGCGAATCCCCTTGCCACAGATGTTAGAATTTCTTAACCAAGCAGCTGTACAGGAAAATTTACAACTCAGTCAAAAATCACTGGAATTGATTGCTCGTCATGCCACTGGAGGTATGCGGGACGCTCTGACATCTCTTGATCAAGTACTAAGCTTTGCCGGTGAGCAGGCAAGTGAATCTGAGGTGAGACAAATTCTTGGAATTGCGGATGCTTCCATGCGTTTTCAATTGTTGGAATGCCTTTTCCGTAAGCAATTGGGATCTGCAATGCAGGCCTTTCAGGAAATCTATCAACACGGATTTGACCTGCAGGAGCTGTTGCAGGAACTTCTGCAATCGGTGAAAACTCTATCTCTGTACTTGGCTTTGTCCGGAGATTTGAGCTTTGCAGAAGTTGCAGAGGATGAACAAGAACAGTATTGTCAATTGGCTAGTTTGACAACACAGGGGGAGTTGCAACAGATGTTTCATTTGCTGATGCAACTAGAAGAGCAGATGAAACGGAGTGTCCATGCACGAATTTGCTTTGAGATGACGTTACTCCAATTAGCATCTGTGCAGCCGCTGGTTGGAGTGAAAGATATGCTCCAGCAAATTCGCACATTACGTCAAGAGGTTGATGGAAGAGTTGATTCACCGGGGCCAGTATTGGCTAAGACAAGAGACCAATCAAATCAATTTCAGCCAACCAAATCTCCAACAAACCCGAGTTTCTACGCGTCAGCTGCCAACGTAGCTTCGCCACCACATGTTGTTGAAGAGCCACCAGTATCCAGCGAGCTTCCCATCGAATCGTTCGAAGAGCGTGCTTCTGTAGCTAAAACAGCAATCCAAAGGCTCAAAGCAAAAGGCAGTGGAACAGGGTTAGAGCAAAAAAAAACTCCAAATTTCGGCATTGAGCCGCAACAATCATTAAAACCTACTGAATTCAGGGAGCGAAAGTCTTCAGAAAGTTGGCTAGAGGTCGGATCTGAACAGCGGGATGAACCAGAGGAACCTCCGCTGAACTGGCAGGAATTCGTACAATTCGTGCACAATCGCGCCTCGGTGATTGGTACGTTGCTGCGCACTGCGCTCCCTGTAGATTTACAAGCTGATGTTTGGCGGCTGCGATTTCGGCATCCGCCTGATTTGTTCAATAAGGAACATCAGGCAAAGCTTGAACAATTGGCGCAGGAGTTTGCTGGTAGATCAGTGGATATTCAGCGAGATGATCAGCCGACAATAGAAGGCACTACATTGCAGGAATATGATCAATGGAAGAATCAAGAACTTAAAAGACAGCGGGAGAGTCAAGCCCGTGAGGATGCTCAAGTGAAGGATATCCTTCAGATCTTTGCCGGTAGCGAAGTCTACGATATTGAGCTGCACTGAAGGGTGAGTTTACGCCNGCGAAAATTCACCCAAGAACTGACCCTTTATAGGAGCGATTATGTTTGAAATGAGCGAGCTGATGAAAAAAGCTCAAGAACTCTCCACCAACATGCAGGAGCAGCAGGAGCAGCTAGCAAAAGAAACCTATGAAGTTTCTGTTGGGGGAGAAATGGTNAAGATGACCTTCAATGGGAAACTCGAAGCGCAGTCCCTACAAATCGATCCTGAAGTGATCGACCCGAATGATCCTGAAACCCTCCAAGACCTCGTGCTCTCTGCTGTCAATGAAGGGATTCGCCAAGGACAGCAGCGGATGCAAACCGCGNTGACTCAGCAGTTTGGTAACTTTGGCAACATTGCAGCCAACCTGAACCTGCCTGGCTTCCCAAAGGCCTGAATGACAGACCTTACTCTTACTCCTTCCTGGTACCTGATCGAAGAGGAAGAGCCTCGTAGTGGCAGCTTCAATATGGCAGCTGATGAATGGCTTCTTCGCAAGCAAAATTCAGGAATGGTTCCTACTCTTCGGCTCTATCGCTGGGATCGCTGGACACTGTCTTTGGGTCGTAATGAGATGCTAGACGAAGAGTTTGATTTAGACTGGTGTCGTCAGCGGAATATCGTTGTGCTCCGTCGTACAACAGGAGGACGCGCTGTTCTTCATGGNGGAGACTTGACGTATTCACTGATTGGCTGTTTGCAGGAACCTCCATTTTGTGGTGGGCCGATTGAGACTTATGAACTNATCGCTCAAGGATTCTACCGGTTTTTCGAGGAGATTAGCCTGAAGCCACAAATACAGGAGCGAAAAGCCAGTGCCCCNNTAGAATCTCATGTTTGCTTTTCTGCCCCAGCAGCCTACGAGATCCTGTTACAGNATCGCAAGGTGATTGGCAACGCCCAGCGAGTNATNACGAGCGGTTCGTATGTCCCTGGTCAAGCACGTTCTCGCTCNTTTCTGCAGCATGGTTCCATTCCGCTTCAGGACCAGATTCCGATGCTTGCAGGTATNTTTCGTAACGCAACNGCTNCACAATTGCGTCGTGAGATGATCTCTTTGGAAGCCACCGGGTGCTTGAGCCAATTCTCNCAACGAGAATTACAGGATGTGCTTCTGGAGGCACTCTCCCAATCTTTTGGNGTTCAATGGCAACGCCGATCTTGGACAGAAGAAGAATTGGGAGGCATTGCTCGTCTGCAGGAGGAATTCCAGATTCTAGAAGGCGCTGAAGCCAATTAGTTNTGTTTCCGGCAATCAGAAAATAGAATNNGAGCTAAGCCTCTGGAAAAGCTCCNGTACAATTAGAAGATCTAAATCATACAATTTTTTTCATCTATCATTTCCGGAAAGAGCTGTCTGGTGTTCCTTTGAAGCACTTCATGATCCAAGGATAGGTGCTGGTGACAAAATAACCATACCTGCCATTGATCATCATTCCGTTGCATTCATCTAAATCTCCAACGCCGGCTTGGTATTCATAATCATCTATGTAAGTACCATCATAAGTCCCACNNGGGAAAGCCCCTTCTCCTGACTGGTTTTNCCGCATACCATTTTTAAGGACATAGCTCGAAGTGACTCTGCGTATGCTTCCACTTTTATCGATGAAAGGACCATAAATTGGGAAGCCATCAGCAGNAAATCCAATTNCTCCNGAAGCAGTTTGCCCTGAAGTATCGTATATGGCCATAGGATCGCCATGATAATGGTAGGCTCCATCCGGTTGCGTATGGGCATTGTGGGAGTCTGTTCCAAATTTATTCAGTGGAGACATAGGGTCGTAGCGCCACGGCGTATCAGTCTGCATACAACCAATTTTTTCTTTCCCAAGCGNATTAGGTCCAACTCCNTAACAAGCCGCAGCGAGTAANTCAAGCTTGGCTCCATTCAGAAAAATTGCGTTGTCGTACTCCAGCGATAATTGAGTAGTACTGCTTGCTACAGATGGTGAGACAGGAATATTGAAGGTTTCGTTGACCTCACCAATCGTATTAGCGAATGNCCCCTTATCATTGACATCGTGGTTAGGAATCGAGTTGCTACTGATCGTGCAGGTGCTGCCGTCCGTTGTGATNGAGAGTGACCCTGCTAAAGTACGGTTATTGCCAAGGTCTTTGATCGTGGAAGTGAATTCACCAACGTAGGCACTGCAAGAAGGGTCTGTNTTTGTGAAGAAATAGTTAGTTATNTCTGAAGGTGTGTTGCCGTTGTCACTAGCTTCATCCTCTGAGGGTGTTACGTTGTCATCGGAACTACCAACAGTATCGGAAGAGNCTNNGATGGAACAGGCAACTACTCCAGCCAAGATGAGCGATAAAGAGCTAAGAATCAGAATTTTTTTTCATAATGATTACNCCCGGAAGATACTNGAAAAAGTTATGCCCAAGCCTTTCGGGAAGCTTGAGCACAAGTGGCAGGCCGGAAGAGTCAAGAGAAGAGCAAGCTTCCCCGTTGAATACCTGGAAAAAGGAGGTGGTTTAGTCTCAGTCAGCCTGCAAGAACAAATACCGAGAACCCTGAGGGGTGCTCACGAGCAACAATACACCCTCCTCAGTGGAGATGTCACGAGCTCCTCGCTGGAAGTCAGCCATGGAATTGATGCTCTGGCGATTCATCTCCACAATCATCATACCTGCACGTAATCCCACGTTGAACGCTGGAGAATCTGGTTTGACAACTGTGATTACAATCCCACTCTGGGTTGTTTCATAACCCAGACGTTGAGCCATTTCTGGTGTCAATTCCTGGACTGCAAAGCCTAGTTCAGGGCTTGGTGACTTGGTTGAAGAATTGGCGTCAGCCTGTCCAGATTGCTTAGGTCGCTCGTCCAGTCGTACACTCAGTGTCATCGGTACTTTGTTGCGGACTAGGTCGAGATCGACCTTGGCATCTGTACGGGCTTCAGCAATTAGATTGCGTAATCCGTTACTATTCTCGATTGTGCTCCCGTTAAGGCGTAAGATTGCATCGCCTTTCTGTAGTCCTGCTTTCTCAGCGGGTGTGCCTGGCATTACTCCTGTCACTAAAGATCCCTTGACTTGATCCAGCCCAAAGGCCTTGGCCAGATCCGGGGTCATGTCCTGAATACCAACGCCCAACCAACCACGGGAAACCTGACCGCTCTCGATTAGTTCGGTCATGACCCGACGAGCCATGTTGATTGGCACAGCAAAGCCAATTCCCTGGTAGCCCCCAGAGCGACTGAAAATAGCTGTATTAACGCCTACGATCTTGCCTTCTAGGTCAACGAGTGGGCCTCCGCTGTTCCCCGGATTGATTGCTGCATCGGTCTGAATGAAGTCTTCGTATTCGGCAATCCCCATTCCAGTTCGACCCTTGGCGCTGACAATACCGAAGGTAACGGTATGTGACAGACCGAAGGGGTTGCCAATAGCAATCACAGATTCCCCAACCAGGATGTTATCGGAGTCCCCCATCTGTAGGATAGGCATGTCCTTCCCTTCAATCTTGATCACGGAAATGTCTGTGGCCGGATCAGTGCCAATCAAGCGCGCCTTGAGTTCCTGACCATCGTAGAGTTGGACGGTGATCTTATCAGCCTCACCGACAACATGGTGGTTAGTTAGGATATAACCATCAGATCGAACGATTGCACCTGAACCGAAGCCTTCCTGGTGAGGTTGGTTTTGGAAGAGCCCCATCACGTTAACAAGTTTCCGCTCCACCTTGATGTGGACTACGGACTTCTGAACTGATTGTACTAACTCAGCCCTTGCCTTAGAGGCCTGAATAAACGGATCCATAAACTGCTTGCTCTCAGACCAGGCTGGGACCGTGGTCATAAGTAAAATCAGCAAGCCTCCTAGCAAGGCAAGTAATTTAAGTTGATAACTCTGGAAATCTGGTTTCCTGTGGACCAAAGAATTGTTCTGCATAATTCCTCAATAATGCGATAAAAATAGTTGAATAAAGTGGTTGATGATGGCCAGTGGCTAGACCGGCTTGCGCAGGTTCAGTAAGAAGTCTTCAGGTGCATCATTCTGTGTTTTATTTTTGGTTTCACCATGCTTCCCTTGATGTTGGTACTTACCTCGATGCCTTTCATCTTTGTGGTGTCTCCAACGGTTGCCTCTTTTTTGGTTAGATTCCTGGACCTGCCACTGTTTCCACTGGGCTGGTGTGAGCACTTGATGAGCGGTAGATATTTCTGTTGTGCGCAGATTAGCCATCTGCAGATGCAGTTCTACCATCTGTTGATTGTGATTTTGCATTGCTGCCTGATTAAAGGTTTCCTGTCTCATCAACTGATGTTGATCCAACTGTAGTAATTTACGCTGTGAGCGTAGTGTGATCATTTCCTGCTGACTTTGCTGAGTGGCTTCCTCCAGTCGATTGATTTGTTCTTCACTGAGGTTAAGGTCTTCTTGCATGTGCAGTATTCTAAGGGTTATTGGTCTTGAGCCACGTTGGAATCCATTCATTTTCCAGGGATTTTCCCTACCTNGATNTTGGTACTTANCTCGATGTCTTTCATCTTTGTGGTGTCCCCAACGNTTGCCTCCTTCTCNCCAATAATCAACGAGTTGTACTTGTGAACTCANAGTTGGATTGATCGAATCNGTNGATTGTGCAAGTGCAATTGGAGCAGCTATACTGGTTGTGAGCAAGGCACCAAGGATGGCTTTGTTCCAGATTCGCTTTTTCATTGTCCCTCCTTCATTTGGATTGGATCATAATTAAACTCGGGCGCTGATCTTGATTTNCAAAAAATAATTCTAGTTGGAAAATATGAAGAAATTTTGGAGGAATTGTGGAGATTTTGTGAAGAACAAAAATACTGAGGAGTAGTTGGATCTTACTTGTCGTTTCTGGGGTTGCAGCTACATTAGCCGAATGTTTGACGAACTCAATTTCGAGAGGATATCTGTGGAGAAAGTGTTTTTTGGGCTGGGCAGTAATTTGGGAGATCGAGCCCGCTATCTACAGCAGGCACGTGACGCTTTGACCGATTTGCCTTTACAGGAGTTTCAGGCGTCTGCGGTTTATGAAAGCTTACCACTAGCCAATATGGATCAACCGCTCTACCTGAATCAGGTGGTCTGTGGTAAGGTCNCACTNGGCCCAGAGACTTTGCTGGAGACTTGTTTACAGATTGAGAAAAGATTNGGACGAATNCGCTGGGAACACTGGGGTCCCAGAATTATTGATATTGATTTGTTGTCGTATGGCAATCTCTGCTTGCGATCACAGCGTTTGACTATTCCCCACCCAGAACTATCGAATCGCAGCTTTGTGCTGCTTCCATTGTCTGAATTGGAACCAAGTTGGACACATCCAGAAAGTGAAGAAATCCTAGATACGATCTGGCAGCAGTGGCAGGATCAATATCCTGNTGAAAGCCTGCCGACGATTTGGAACCCAAAGAAAAGTCTAGCGAAGTAAAATTGATTTAATTCTGCAGTGCATGAGCTGTATCAACAAAATGCTGTACTTTGGTGAAGGGTGTATCTGCTAGCAGCCCATGGCTTAAGTTCAGAATGTGAGAGTGTCCGCCGGTGGCAGCCAGACAGTCTTGAGTGGCTTGAGTAATTTCTGTCAAGCTACCATCTCTGAGAAGTTGATTANTTACATTACCTTGCCAGATCAGATCAGGGTANAGTTCCTGTGCTTTTCTCAGATCGANACANGAGCCGACACTAAGTCCNTTGGCACCNCTCTGTGCCATCCAGNCAAGATAGGGGCATTCTTTGGCAAACAGTAAGGAGTTTGNACCTTTATTGAGNCCTGCAAATACTTGTTGNTGAGTNGGTAGCGCCCAGCGNTCATAAAGCTCTGGANTNAGCTCATCGGCAAATGATTCAAACAACTGAACTGCNTGGGCTCCTTNAGTNAGTTGGTANTTTAGGTAGTCAATAGTCATCTGGGTNAGTTTTTCAAGCAATAGCTCTACAAGTTTTGGATGATTTTNAAAGATTTCCAGAANNTTTTTCTGCTGACGATGAGGGGAGCCNCCGGCCAANAAAAAGAAAGCCAGTGTGACAGGAGCTCCAGCAAATCCAAGTACAGGTAGTTCATCCTGCAGCTCTTCGTGGATTCCTTGTAAAATGGCTCCAACATGACTCAGATCGGCTTCTGGATCGGGTAGTCGTAGTTGGTGAACTTGTTCCAGGGTTTGAATTGGTTTACTGATTGGTCCTGGACGAAAAACAAATGGTGCACCCATGGGCGCCAGTGGTGTTAAGATGTCCTGAAACATTATGATCGCATCGATTCCAAGTCGCTTGGGTAGCAGGGACACTCGAATTGATTGTGTAACATCACCAAACAGTTCTTCCAAGGGACGCCCGTCTGTTTCCCGAAGAGCGATATACTCGGGATCTGTTCTGCCAGCCTGCCGCATCATCCAAACAGGTACTCGTGACACCTGCTCACCACGGAAAACGCGGAGTAAGAGGTCATTTTTTTTGGTGTTGTTGATTTGAGCCATTAATCTATCGGGAATATGCATGAAGAAGAAAAGTGCGCCATTGATCCAGAACGCACCTTGCGAACGTTGTCACGGCACCCACGTCCTGATTGAAGCGGTTCCTGGGCAGCGCTACGCAAGAGGGCGGCTCTGTGAGTGTTTTCCTACTCCCTGCCACGCTTGTAGTGGAACAGGCTTTATTTTGCGACGAGACCGTTTCCATCGCGAAATGGCAGCGAGTTGTCCAGAGTGTGTTGGACGCCTACAGCGGGTGGGATTGTACAACGAGGCCCGAGTGCCGAGGCGTTATCTGCATAGCCGTCTGCAAGCAACGGATCAAGACAAGCACAATGCTCAGATCTTCTCTCTGATTGATGCAATTCATCGCAACCTACCGGATTATCTGCGTGCACATCAAGAACAGGGCTCAACAACGGATGACCTGAAAGGCATGGTGCTGATGGGACCACCTGGTACTGGCAAGACCCATTTACTTAGCGGCTTTGTGTATCAGTGCACGATTACCCATGGGATTTCCTGCGTGTTTCAAGGCTTTGCTGAATTACTTTCTGAACTCAGGCAAGGCTATTCCGACGGAAAGTCAGACATGGAAATCATAGAATCTCACCTGCTTGCAGATGTGTTGATAATCGATGATATGGGCAAAGGACGCAATACCCCATGGGAATTAAGCATTCTGGATACCCTGATCACGGAGCGCTACAACCGAGATCGAATTGTGATGGTGACAACTAACTACACTGAAGCAGAGGAAAATACACTGCACGAGAGAGTTCTGAGCAAGGACCGAAGTGAGGAAGAACAGTTTCTCAGTGATACAATCCGCAAGCGAGTCGGAGAGAGAATCTACTCACGTTTATGCGAAATGTGTTACTTCGAGGAATTGAATGGTCCTGATCGCAGACAAGTGGATTGAACCTAGTCTCAAACAGAACTTACCCATCTGCGTTGCCAAGATAGACTCAGACTAGTCCCGTTGAAGGTGCCAACCCAAACATCAGATTCATGTTCTGCAATGCTTGCCCTGCAGCTCCCTTCACCAGATTATCTATTGCACTGACGATCACCCAATCCTGACCATTTTCGTGCCGGAATAAGTTCATCACACAATGATTGCTATGTGCAACGGCTTTTAGATCAGGCATTACACCTGGTTCCAGCAAATGCACAAAGGACTTGTCTGCACAGAAATCCTGATAGCATTTTCGCAGTTCCACCTCTTCAATTGGCTCACTAAAGCGTAAATAGATTGTACTCAAGATACCTCGGTTCACGGGTAGCAGATGAGGCGTGAAGATAATATCCCCAAGTTGTTCTTCAGGATAGCCCTGCTGGGCCAGATATAGCTGAATTTCAGGTCGATGTTGGTGCTGGAAGATCTTGTAGGGTTTCAGATTCTCATTGACATCAACATAGTTGGTCGTTGAATTCTCCACCCTTCCACCAGCCCCACTGACTCCAGACTTGGCATCAATCACCGGAGGGACTTTCAGTTGTTTCAGGTGATCTCCCAGTGGCCATAGAGCAAGCAAGGCCCCAGTTGGATAGCATCCTGGGTTAGCAACCAGCCTAGCAGTGGCGATCTGCTCAGCAAAGACTTCAGCGAGTCCAAAAATAGCTTTTCCCAACAAACTTTCTTCAGGAGCTAGTTTATAATGCTTGGCTGTGAGTTCTGGTGTTTGGAGCCGGAACATTCCTGAAAGATCAATTATTCTCACTCCTTCAGCATGAAGACGAGGGACCCACTCCAAGCTAGCTTTGTTAGGAACTGCAAGGAAGGCGACATCACACTCGGCTACATCAATGTTGTGACCTGTGAAGGTTAGAGAGGAACCTTGATAGGCTGGTAATAACCGGCCAACGGGCATGCCTTCATAGCGTTCTGATGTGACATGACGCACGGTGGCATTCGGATATCTCCTGAGCCAAGTCAGTAATTCCAGACCAGAAAGGCCTGCGGCTCCTAGGATGGCAATCTGCAAATGTTTGGACATGCCGTAGATCCTTGCGAAAATCTTTCAATCAAAGTTGATGCTTCACAGTTTGGTTGATTCACCCGAATCGTTGTTGATAGTGCTCTTCGTGAAAGCCTATCAGAAATTCATTATCAATACGCCAAGTAGGGGCCCGTAGATTCCCACTAGGACCCATCACACTGGCGAGAATCAACTCTGGATTATCTGTAGCCGGGTTCCATTCCAACAGCTTCTTTCCTTTAGCAACAGTCACTTTCGTAGCTCCTCGAATTAGCTCCCAAGCAGCTTCTGCTGGGATTTTTTCTTTA
>NYVT01000058.1:0-15239 GCA_002684675.1 Deltaproteobacteria bacterium | reverse complement strand
CCAAAATCTGCAAATTGGAATGCGGGATTCACATTATCCAAGAGGCTGCATTTCAAAGTGTGCAGTGATGCGATATGAGATGGAAACATCCATTTCGCTAAAAGATGTGTGGTAAAAAAGTATAGATAATATCGTACAACACTTACTATCCCAATGTTCACTTCGTGCAAAAAATTATAAAATCATTTACCTGTGGTGGAAATAATATAGATGAAACTAATTCGTGTTAGGTGCTTCGATTATGCGAAAGTCTCTCGTAGCTATTTCTTCAACGGGTTTGCCAGCGGCACCTATAACATCCTGAATGTATTCCTTACTATTTCTAGCGTCAATAGCAGCTTGTAAGGATGGAAACTCACAAATCGCTAAGGGAAGCATACGTCCATCTTCATAAATCGCATGGGGTGGTCTGAGATGGTGAACAATGCATGCGCCAGACGCGACATATTCTTCCCAAACCGGCATTATTTTTGCCAAACTTTCTTTATCTTTAATTTCTCTAACCCAGACGATCCAGTAGCCATGGCCAGGTTTCATCCAGCCTGAAGGTATATCTGTAATCCGGAAGTCACGTATCACTTTGTTTTCTACAGGAGTACCGTCAGCCTCAATCATACCGGGATTATATGCTTTGTCTTTAGCACGGATATTTGCGGCTTGCTCCAAAGAGGGAAACTCCACAATAGCCATAGTCTTTGAAATGCCTGATTCAAAAGTTGCTGCTGGAGGGCCAAAATAGATGGGATTGCATATACCCTTAGAACTTGCCACATATTGTTCCCATGCTGGCAGACATGACTTCCAAACATCCGGTTTCAGTACGTCCTGAACAGCGACAAACCAATAGCCTTTTGTGATTTCTCTCATTTTGCTCCGATATTAATAGTCATCTCGTATTCAAAAGCAGTATTGTTTTAAAAAAATTGAACTTATCAATTCACAGATAAAAATAGGCAAAAATATAGCGTAAATCCAATTTTGATAAAGTCCTGAATTGTTTCAGCTGGATTTGATTGACCATCTGATTTTTTATCCCTTGGTTTGATCTGTACACCCATCCCAATTTTAGGCTGGGAGCTACTCGCATTCGATCGATGGCAAAGAAAATATTGAATAGCTCTTACGCAAAAGCACTAAGTAATAGACTCGCGACCGAGTTCAATTTCGGGGCTGATGACATTATAATTTTGGTCTCTGGGGACTCGATGGCTCCGGGATTACAATCTAGAGATCTTGCTGTGATTAGACCAGCAGAAGAGTTTAATGGAGAAGGTCTCTACCTAGTGAGCCTTTTAGGGAGTGAAATGTTGCGTCGGGTATTCCAAACCGCTGATGGAAANTANACTGCTAATTGCGACAACCGGGATCATTACCCGGGATATTCAGCGTAAAGGCAGGAACTGGAACTGGGAAGACTACGAATGAGTAAGCCATGAAATCCCTAACCTATTTCAAGAGGNGGGTGNCTGTGTTCGGTNGTTTAAAAATTTTCTGCAGATATCGGAGTCTTATCAAGAAGTCTCNGCTCATGNTAATGAGAGACTTTTGCATTAGTTAGTTGTCTTAGGAATTCAGAAATNTCTTATTCACGTTGATCTAGATTCTCTAGACAAATTTGAATTCTATCCAATGTTCCGTTGTCTTCAAAGATTGTTGATACNCAGTCAAACTCTCCTACCCAATCAGATTTAAATTCATTCCAAAGTTCAACCTTTGGTTTGAAGGAATTCCAGTCATCAAAAGTACCTNTAGGAATGTAGATNAATCCCTCAATAAGATCCACTTTAGTTATCAGCCTGCAACCACAATTTTCACAAAAGTNCTTATATATAGATTTCCCGCTTCCTCCCTTATATTCGAATATTTTCATATCCCCAGAAAATTCAACTTCTGACTCATAAAAAGTCACTGCTGTACTTATAGCTTCCCCTGATACTTTTTTGCAGGTGAGACAGTGACAGTTAAAGACTAGCATTGGATCATATTCAGTTGAGTAAGTAATATTCTTACAATAGCAACCACCAGTATGCTTGATCATACATGCCTCAAATTCATCAGTTGTTCAGATAAACGGCAACAGAATANCTTCCTGCAAAAAGGTAGGATTGCTGACATATCTCACCACAGGCATTTGAAGTCAAGCTTCCCTTCAAGCAATCCATTACCCTGTCTGGAGTGCTGCGGGGTAACATATCCAGCCTCCTGGCTCTAACGAAAAAACCTGATTTTTTATTAAAGTCTCATTTTGATCTGCAAGCAAACTCACAGCAGAATGCTGAGAAGTCTAATTCAACTATATACATCTAATTTGCCACGGAGAAGTTGAAATTTGAGGTAGAGATCGCTTGAGAATACTCACTCANTTAGAGATTAAAGCNTTTTGGAAACGANGNTAAATTCAATTAAATCATGGGGGTATAGCTAATTGAGAGAATTTCTAGCTCCACACTCCCACCAGGTTTTTNCCACTGGACCAGATCACCAACATCAGCCCCCAATACGGCCTTGGCTAGTGGTGAGACCCNACTAATCAGTTGTGGATTGTTCTGCGCCTCATCTTCTCCAACAATCTGGAACTTGCGGATTGTTTTACCTTCCTGCGCNTTAACCNACATCCCAAAGCATACTTGCTCCAAAGCATTTTCTGGTGGGATTACCAATATTGCCTGCGTAACTCGTTTCCGAAGATAACGCAGCTCTCTTTCGACACGAGCAAGAGCTTGCTTGGTGGACATCTCCTCTTTGCCTTGCAACAGCTTTCGTTCTACCTCCGCTCGCTGAAGTTGTTNCTGTAGGAGTTGATGGCCACAGGNAGTCACATAATTNGGATGTGGACTGATTTTGCGTTCTGGGAGGTCATCAGCNACTTCGTCACCATCGGGTTCCTTAACAAAAGCCCGTGACATCATGGACTCCAGTGAGAAAGATTTGGTGAGTAGTATTTCAAAAAAGTAATATTAGAGGGCTTNGCTGAAGACTTGTTGAAATCCCAACTCATGTAGACTGTTGAGTCCAGNCTCCAAGTCTTCCTCTCGCAGTAGCAACCAATCTTTCGAAAAGGTNGATACTAGCAAAATGTTGAGTTGACGGCCTGCCAACTTTGATGCAATGGCTGCTAGGAAACCAGGTGTTTCAAATGGAGTGGACATCCTGAATTCCAGCAAGCGGAACCAATGCTGCTGCTTNAAAATTTGGGAAGTCAGCATGTCAAGCTTCNCCTCTGTGGTGATCACACTTACTTCTTCAGTCTCATGAGTAACAAGAAAATGAGGTTTGGGGTTGGGGCATTTTGCTACCTTGAGCACTGCGTAGCGCAGTGGATGAAGAAGAAAGGGGCTTTGNTCAATAGTTTCCTGAAGTTTAGGAGATAATTCTTTCATGAATGACATTCTAACTGCCTTCAAGAAATTCAGGGACGAACTGACAGTTTTNAAGAATAGGCTNACAAAAGCTTGGCNGAATCCTNGTTCGAAATGCTANAACAGGCCTCTTGTTGTCNAGATCTTTTCTCATTTCTGGNCTTAGGCAGCTTTGGATTGGCTGGCTAATTTGCTAATAGCTTTCTCCAATGAATCAAGTCCCTGCGTCACCTCTNTTTCTGTAATAACNAGGCTTGGGGCTAAGCGCAGCACATCGGGGCCGGCNACCAAGACCATCACNCCCTCGTCGTGGGCAGCTTTCATGACTTCTCCTGCCTTACCTGCCCAACTGTCACTCATCACACAACCAAGTAACAGGCCCAGTCCACGGATCTCTTTGAAGACTCCATATCGCTCCCCGATCTGTTTCAAACGACTTTNAAACCACTCCTGCCGTTGCTTGATTCCCTCGAGGACATCATGCTGATTTACCACATCAAGGACTGCCTCAGCNACTACACTTGCTAGTAGATTGCCCCCGTAGGTAGTACCGTGCGTTCCTACGCTGAAGTGTTCAGCTACTTTCGCGGTGGTTAGCATCGCCCCGATGGGNAATCCTCCTCCCAAACTTTTGGCGCTGGAGAGAACATCTGGAGTGACTCCATAATGCTGGTAGGCAAAGAGATGACCACTGCGTCCCATGCCGCTCTGTACCTCATCAAAAATTAGTAGGGCTCCGTACTGGTCACAAAGATCTCGGGCTGTTTGCAGAAATTCTTGNTTGGCAGGTAGNACACCACCTTCTCCTTGGATTGGTTCCACCATGATTGCGCAGGTTTTTTCAGAAACAGCGGTTCTCAGGGCATCACTGTCATTGTAGGGCACATGGTTGATGCCTCCTGGTTTTGGGCCAAAGCCTTCTGCATACTNCGGTTGACCACCCACACTGACGGTGAAGAGGGTACGCCCGTGAAATCCGTTGAAGGTTGCGATGATTTCATCTTTGTCAGNACCGACTGTATTGTGGGCATAGCGGCGCACGAGCTTGAGGCAGGCTTCATTGGCTTCTGCTCCAGAGTTGGCAAAAAACACCCGTTCGGCAAAGGTNGCTTCACAGAGTTTTNGAGCCAAACGTAATGCAGGTTCATTTGTGTAGATGTTCGAGATNTGCCAGAGTTTTCCAGCTTGTTCCTGTAGTGCNTTGACCAGGGCTGGATGACAATGTCCGAGGGAAGTCACTGCAATCCCTCCGGTCAGATCAATGCGTTCTTGTCCTTGTTGGTCCCAGATCCTTGAGCCCTCTCCACGCACAGGAATGAAGGACATAGGGGCATAGTTGGGTACCATGAAGTGGTCAAAATCACTGCGATTGACGGTCTTGTTTTCCATCGTCTCTCTCGGAAGGTTTGGTTAATTGAGCTTCGACGTCATGAGTCAGCATCACTACGCGNTTTGCTCCANCCTCGGTATCTTGCTTTCCAACTTCCACAAAGCCAAGTTGTGCATGAAACGTCTCTGAGATCAGATTTGGTGGGCGTAGGTTGACCTCACAGGCTAGCGTTGGGTACCGTCTCTGGACCAATTTATTCACGGAAGCATAGAGTCGGCGACCAATGCCTTGGCGTTGAAAACTTGAAGCAATGGCNATGCGATCCACATAGGCGAAGTGGGCGTAGCGTTTGTGAAACCAGCCAAAGTTGACACTGTCGTAGTTTGCAGTTTCATCGAGTACCAGAATAAAACCAGCNAGCTCACCCNTGGAGCTACGGGCAATACCTGTGTAGATCGATTGTTCTCGCAGCAAAGCAAGCTTGGTTGTTGTTAGTGAACTAACATGGGGTACGGCAGCTTCGTTTAAAGCGAGGATTTCTGCTTCGTCTGTTTGCGTTGCAACGCTGATTTGGAAAGAGGAGGATTTCATGCTGCTTTTTGTTGATCGTGGTAATTGGCAGCNAAGCCGTCTATTCTGATCTGGTCTTTAAAAGGAGNAACTGATGGACCCTAGCCTTCTTGCGCAACTCAAGCAACTAGAATTACGCCTCAAGCCCTCCCGAGCCTCATCGATGATGGGTCGGCACGAGCTTCATCACCGTGGCCGAAGCCTTGAATTTGCTGGTTATCGTGAGTATCGATCAGGGGACGACCTGCGAGAATTGGACTGGAAACTTCTGGGCCGTACCCAGCGACACTTTATCAAGCAGCGTGATACTCACAGTCCGGCAACAGCGCTGATCCTGTTGGATACTTCGCCTTCGATGCAGTTGCAATCCCCAGATGCAGAATTCAGTAAATTGCGAGCAGCGCAGTTGCTAGCTTTTGGTCTGTTGTTTACACTCCAGCGCCAGGGTGACCGCTTCGGCTTTCAACTTTTGGATGGTACCCCTGTTCCTCCTCCTCGTTCCACACGAAGAGCTTTTTTCCATGCTCTCGAACTGCTGGAAAATCCAATTCCCAATGAGGTTCCCCAACTACCTGCCTTACGGCCTCTTTCTTTCGATCATGTCTACCTGATTTCAGATTTGTTGAGGCCTCATGCGCAGTGGGAGAGTTGGTTGACCGCACTTCGCCTTGTTGGACGAGAGTGTCAGTGCCTGCGAGTTTTAGATCCGTTGGAATTGGGGAAAGGAGAACATCCTGACTATCTGCAGCATCTCGAAAGCCCTGAGCGAAAAAGGCAAATGCAGNCTGCCGATTGGTCTCGATATCTTGAGAACTTTGAGTCGCATCGAAAACAGATTCACCAATTTTGTCNCCAGCAAAATCTGNCTTTACATGAATGTGTGACTCAAAAATCAGTACTCAATGAAATCCAAAAAATCTTGTTGCGACTCTGATCGAAAGTGACNGGGAGTTTGTGTGAGGATTAGCGCAGTTGTTCACAAAGTGGGACCAACGTTTCAAACAACTCATCCNTTTCGAGAGGCTTGGTGAGTAGTNTCACATTGTAAGGAGCGAGTGCTTCTGCAAATTCTTTATCGTCATGTGCGCTGATTGCAATCACGATCTGAGAATGTGATTTTTTACGAATGTGATCAACCAACCTCAGCCCACTCATGCGAGGCATGCTCAGGTCTGTCAAGACGATATCGTAATCTCGCTCATCTATTTTGCTAAGAGCTTCCTGACCATCTTCTGCAGTATCGACCTCGGCAAACAGGTTCTGTAGTAAAAANTGAAAAGACTCTCGCAACGCTAGTTCGTCTTCTACGACCAGTACGCTTAAATTTTTTGTAAGAGCTAAGATTTTTTNTAAATCCATGAATTCTCGAAGGANGCGTTGGCAAAACCTNCCTACANTCACATAATTNGTTAGGGTTTGCAATGCTCANGCTAGAGACTCATTGAGTCNTGGCTATNTAATTGCTCAGAANATTGACCATGATTTCTTTTGAATTTCGATTCAATGAATCGCAACTGAAATTCCAAATGGAACCTGATTTTGAGGAAGTTGATAGAGTCGGGTTGCTTCCTATACTTTGGCAGAGTTTTNAATAAGCATGAATTTTGGTGANGCGNTGGGTTACCAACTCTTGATTAAAGTAACATTGACANATAACTTAAGCGCTTTGCTTTGCCTCTGGCTGAGAGTTTCTTCAGCATCAACTATCGCCTTGAGAACATGAAGGAAACGCAATGAATACACCGGTCCATGACATTGATCCACAAGAAACGCAAGAGTGGCAAGAGGCTTTAGAAGCCGTAATTGCCCATGAAGGCAGGGAGCGGGCTCAATATATAATGCGTCGACTGATTGATCAGGCGCAAATAGCTGGCGTCGATACTCCTTATTCTGCATACACGCCTTACCAAAACACAATCCCTACAGAACTGGAAGCTAGACCAGAAGGCAATCCAGACGTGGAGGAACGTCTACAGGCATTTGTACGCTGGAATGCAATGGCGATGGTCCTCAAGGCAAATAAAGAGAGCTCTGAACTTGGTGGACACATTGCTAGCTATGCCTCCTCTGCCTTACTCTACGAAGTTGGCTTTAACCACTTCTGGCACGCACGTCACGATGCTCATGGTGGCGATCTCGTTTATTTCCAAGGGCACTCCGCCCCTGGAGTTTATTCCAGAGCTTTTNTGGAAGGACGACTCAGTGAAGACCANTTGCTGAATTTCCGACAAGAAGCTGGAGGTAGTGGTGTTTCGTCTTACCCNCACCCTTGGTTGATGCCAGAATTCTGGCAATTTCCGACTGTCTCAATGGGTCTGGGTCCGATTATGGCCATNTACCAGGCGCGCTTCCTCAAGTATCTTCACAATCGAGGGTTGGTGGATACCCGCAACCGAAAGGTCTGGGCATTTCTTGGTGATGGAGAGACNGATGAACCAGAAACATTAGGAGCCATTGGCCTAGCAACTCGTGAGAAGCTAGACAATCTGATCTTCGTGATCAATTGTAATCTCCAGCGACTTGATGGCCCAGTGCGTGGTAATGGCAAAATCATTCAAGAGTTGGAAGGAGCCTTCCGCGGGGAGGGTTGGAACGTGATCAAGGTACTGTGGGGTGGAAACTGGGATTCTCTTCTGGCCAAGGACCCAAAGGGTTTGCTGCGTAAACGGATGGAAGAGTGCGTAGATGGGGAGTACCAGAATTTCAAGAACAAAGGGGGGGCTTACACCCGCGAGAATTTCTTCGGCAAATATCCAGAATTGTTGGAGATGGTCTCTAATATGACTGATGACGAGATCTGGAAATTGAAGCGGGGTGGCCACGATATTTTCAAGGTTTACGCAGCCTACCACTCTGCTGTGAATCACCAGGGACAGCCGACTGTATTGATGATGAAGACGGTCAAGGGCTTTGGAATGGGTGCTTCGGGAGAGGCAGCGAATCCAACCCACCAGCAAAAGAAGATGTCCAGTGACGACCTTCGCAAGTTCCGTGATCGCTTCAGTCTTCCTATTTCTGATGAGCAGGTCGCCAAGCTTGAGTTGGTCCGCCCAGATGAAAACACAGAGGAAATGCAGTATCTACGGGAACGGCGTGAGAAACTCGGTGGGTTTATGCCAATGCGCTTACAGCGTGGAGATGAACTNAAGGCTCCGGAACTGAGCACCTTTGAACGCTTGCTGAAGGACTCTGGGGCTCGCGAGATGTCCACGACCCAAGCATTGGTCCAGGCAATGACCATGCTGACCCGTGACAAGAAACTTGGCCCACGCTTGGTGCCAATTGTTCCGGATGAGGCCCGTACTTTCGGGATGGAGGGAATGTTCCGCCAAATTGGGATCTATGCTCATGAAGGACAAAAGTACGAGCCGGTTGACCGTGATCAGTTGATGTACTACCGCGAAGATCAGAAAGGCCAACTGCTTCAGGAAGGAATTAATGAGGCGGGAGCGATGTCATCGTGGATTGCAGCAGCAACTTCCTACAGTTCCTCTGGATTGCAGATGATTCCGGTGTACATCTTCTACTCGATGTTTGGATTCCAACGAATTGGAGATCTTGCCTGGGCAGCAGGAGACATGCAGGCCCGTGGNTTTCTGATTGGAGCAACCTCTGGTAGAACGACCCTGAACGGGGAGGGTCTGCAGCACGAAGATGGACACAGCCAGATCCTGGCAGCTAACATCCCCAACTGTGTTTCCTACGATCCAACTTTTTCACATGAGGTGACGGTCATCTTCCAAAATGGCCTCTACCGCATGAATGAATTGCAAGAAAATGTCTTCTACTACATCACTACCTTGAACGAAAACTACCCGCAACCAGGAATGCCCGAGGGGCATGAAGAGAACATCCTCAAGGGCATGTATCAATTCCAGGCAGGTAAGCCGGGCAAGCTGAGAGTACAGCTTTTGGGTTGTGGTTCCATTTTCCGTGAAGTGATGGCTGGCGCAGATCTATTGGCGGAAGATTGGGGTGTTCAGTCAGATCTCTGGAGTTGTCCAAGTTTCAATGAACTGCATCGTGATATTGTGGAGGTAGAACACTGGAATCGNTTGCACCCAGAAGAGACTCCGAGAAAGAGTCATGTGGAGCAGTGTCTTGCTAAAACGACAGGTCCAGTCATTGCTGCAACCGACTATGTTAAGCGCTTTGCNGATCAGATAAGGGCTGCTGTCCCACGAAGATACACGGTTCTGGGGACGGATGGNTACGGACGCAGTGATTTCCGNAAAGCCCTGCGGAGCCACTTTGAGGTGGATCGCTACCACGTCGCTNTTACCGCCTTAAAGTCACTTGCGGATGAGGGAGAAATCCCCACTAAGCAAGTTGCTAAGGCTATTCGTAAGTACGGTATTGATCCGGAAAAAACTAACCCACTTTATGCTTGAGAGAGTGAATACATGTCTACGATCAAGGAAATCAAGGTCCCAGATATTGGTGACTTCAGTGATGTAGAAGTCATCGAAATCCTTNTCAAGCCAGGTGATTCACTGAAGGCAGAGGATCNAGTGATGACGTTGGAGAGTGACAAAGCTACAATNGATGTACCTTGCCCAGAAGATGGACAAGTGGCTGAGTTGCTGGTCAAGGTCGGAGACCGTGTTTCAGAGGGAATGTCGATTCTACAACTGCTGGCAACAGGTGCCAGCCAGTCAACTTCAACAGAGGTGGTTGAGGCTCCCGTTTCATTTCCTAGTACCTCATCTGCTGATCAAGCGTTAGCCTTGGCACAAGTAGTGTCTGCTTCCGTGGAAGTGATTGTGCCAGATATTGGTGACTTTCAGAATGTGGAGATCATTGAGATCTTTGTCAAACCAGGAGATGCCGTNAACGTGGAAGATCCGTTGATTACCTTGGAGAGTGACAAGGCCACGATGGAGGTGCCTTCTTCAGANGCTGGNACAATTGAAGCGGTACTGGTCAAGGTGGGAGATAGTGTTTCTGCAGGAACTGCTGTTGTACGCTTAAGTACTTCAGGCGGTGTTGCAACTGCGCTTTCCGTCCCTGCATCCTCAAATCCTAAGGTAGGGCAGNAAGACTCAGCACCTACAACTGCCCAAGCTGAACCTACAAATTCAGTTGNAGAACCAAGCAAGATNGATGANGCTGCCTTTCGCAAAGCACATGCGAGTCCATCGGTTCGTAAGTTTGCGAGAGAANTGGGAGTGGATCTCTCCAAGTTGAGTGGCTCTGGTCGGAAGAATCGCATCACNAAAGAAGACGTTCAAAGTTACGTTAAGCAGGCTGTCACAAAAGCTGAATCGGGAGATATTTCGGCANCGGCAGCTTCAGGAAGTGGGATTCCTGCAATGCCAGAAGTTGACTTCAGTAAATTCGGTGAAATCGAAACTCAGGATCTTCCCAGGATCAAGAAAATTTCGGGTAAGAATCTACATCGAGTCTGGTTGAATATTCCTGCAGTGACGCATCACGATGAGGTAGACATAACAAACCTGGAGAATTTCCGCAAAGAATTGAAAGATGAGGCTGCCAAGCAAGGNGTTCGCATCNCGTTATTGGCTTTCATCATGAAGGCGCTGGCGGCAAATCTGAAGCAGTTTCCAACCTTTAATTCCTCACTCACTCCAGAGGGAGAGCGCCTTATACTCAAGAAGTACTTCCATATTGGTGTTGCTGTGGACACACCAAATGGCCTGGTTGTGCCTGTGATTCGAGATGTGGACCAGAAAAANGTCTATGACTTAGCNCATGATTTGGGTGAGATGAGTGTCAAGGCGCGTGATGGAAAGCTTAAGAGTCAGGACATGCAGGGAGGATCAATGACGATTTCAAGCTTGGGTGGAATTGGTGGTACAGCCTTCACTCCNTTAGTTAATGCACCAGAGGTTGCGATCCTTGGCTTGACACGTTCTCGCATGCAACCGGTCTGGAATGGTAACGAATTTATTCCTCGATTAATGCAACCTGTTGACGTGTCCTATGACCACCGAGTGATTGATGGAGCTGAGGCAGCTCGATTTGTAGTGTCGCTTGGTAAGTACCTNACTGATATTCGTCGAGTTTTGCTTTAAGAGGAGTTTGNTTCGTACNCTGATATAGNACGACTTCCCACAGAAGTTGTCCGGCGTTTACTTTGAATATTGAATTGGCTCTAAGTAAAGCTCTCAAATCTATCCATCCTTCCTTGCAATCCTTCTGAATTGTAACTAATTCCAACCCTCAACAAGTCCTNAAATGAAGAATATTCGTGTTTTGGTAAACGGCGCTAAAGGCCNCATGGGCCAAGAANTTGTCAAAGCAGTTACAGCAGCATCAGATCTNCAACTAGTTGATCAGACAGACCTTGGTGATGATTTGATTACCAGAATTAAGGCAAGCCAGGCNCAAGCAGTAGTNGATTTTACGACTGCTACGGTCGCGTTTGAAAATACTTGTAAGATTTTGGAAGCTGGAGTGCATCCTGTTGTTGGAACCAGTGGTCTATTGTCGGAGCAGGTAGTAGAACTACAGCAATTTGCTAAAGACAAGCGCATTGGGGGGCTAATTGCCCCAAATTTTGCGATTGGTGCAGTATTATTGATGAAATATGCACAGGACGCTGTCAAGTATCTCCCNGATGTAGAGGTGATTGAACTCCACCATAATCGGAAAGCCGATGCACCTTCAGGAACCGCAGTCAAGACTGCACAGCTAATCGCCGAAGCGCGCCAGGAAATCCCAAAAGTTCTGGTGGAAGAGAAAGAGTTGTTTGAAGGTGCGCGGGGNTCAGAAGTGCACGGAGTCAGGGTTCATTCTCTGAGATTGCCGGGACTGGTTGCTCATCAAGAAATAATCTTTGGGGGGACTGGAGAAACACTGACCATTCGACATGATTCGATTCACCGGGAATCCTTCATGCCTGGCGTTTGCCTCGCCTGCACAAAAGTGATTGGATCTCAGCAACTCTTTTATGGTCTCGAACATCTTCTCTAATTAGATGCTAATCTTTTAATGATTAATGCATTTCTCCCAACCCCGTCATTCAAATGGCCATGACATCCCTTGCCAAGACNTATAACCCCCAGGAATTTGAAACCGATCTCTATCAACAGTGGGAGGAAGGTGGTTGGTTCCGAGCAGACGCTCAATCCGACAAGCCTGGNTTCACCATCTCAATGCCTCCTCCTAATGCCACGGGGCAATTGCATGTGGGGCATGCGGTTATGTTGGCACTTGAAGACATTCTGATTCGCTGGCAACGGATGCGTGGNTACGAAGCACTCTGGGTACCNGGTACAGACCACGCAGCGATCGCCACCGAGAACGTGGTTCTACAGAAAATTCAGCGAGAAGAAGGAATTGCCGATCCAAGAAAAGAGTTGGGTAGAGATGAAGTCTTGAGACGNATCGCAGACTATGTACTGAGTTCAAGGGATACGATNAAAAACCAAGTACGAGCAATGGGTTCCAGTTGTGATTGGTCGAGGGACCGCTACACGATGGATCCTCAACTGAACAGATGTGTCAATGAGACCTTTTCACAGATGCATACNGATGGACTGATCTATCGTGGGCATCGAATCGTTAACTGGGATCCGAAGCTACAAACNAATGTCTCAGACGATGAGGTGGACCGTAAGGAAGTGGCATCGCCATTCTATACCTTTCAGTATGGGCCTTTCCAGATTGGAACGGTTCGTCCAGAGACAAAATTTGGTGACAAGTATGTCGTGATGCATCCGGATGATGATCGTTACTTGGAGTTCAGCCACGGCGACACCTTTGAGTGCGAATGGATCAATGGACCTGTCGAGGCTACGATCATTAAGGATTCTGTCGTGGATCCATCCTTTGGAACAGGTGTGATGACTATTACTCCATGGCATGATCATACTGACTTCGAGATCGCAGAACGTCATCAACTAGACAANGAACAGATTATNGACTTTCAGGGGCGCTTGCTGGCAAATGCAGGAGAGTTTGCTGAGATGCCCATCGAGGAAGCAAGACCAAAAATTGTTGAGAAGTTAGCAGCCAAGGGTTTGCTGGTGAAAACTGATGGAGACTATGTCAATAGCAAAGCCTTCAACAGTCGTGGTGGTGGTTCGATAGAACCCCAGATTCGTGAGCAGTGGTTTATTGATGTCAACAAGCCTGTAGTGCCGTGGAAAGGTGAAAANCGGAGCTTGCGANAAATNCTTATCGCTGTTGTGCGTGAGGGGGATATCCAAATTGTTCCGGATCGCTTCAACAATACTTATTTTCACTGGGTTGAGAANCTCCGAGATTGGTGCATTTCTCGGCANATTTGGTGGGGCCACAGGGTCCCTGTGTGGTATCGTGGAAAAGGAGATTCTGCAGAAATTCAAATCGGTGTTGCACCAGATGGGGAGGACTGGAGCCAGGATGAAGATACACTAGATACCTGGTTTTCCTCAGCACTTTGGACGTGGAGCACNTTGGTAGATCCAGAAAAGGCAGCAGATAGTACAAATTCTTTTNAGGAATTACTAAAGCAAAGCCCAGATTATCAGAAATTCCACCCAACCCAAGTGATGGAAACGGGGTATGATATCNTNTTCTTTTGGGTGGCTCGGATGATCTTGATGACTACCTACATGGTTGAAGAGATTCCNTTCCAGACNGTATACCTCCATGGTTTAGTTCGGACCAAAGAGGGTAAGAAGATGTCNAAGTCNGACCCAGCAACTTGTATTGACCCNCTAGAGAGCATCCGTGATTATGGGACGGATGCCNTGCGTTTAGCTTTAATAGTGGGNACAGGTCCGGGNCAGGATCTGCGTCTGTATCCTGAAAAATTGGAAAGNTGTCGTCGCTTCGCCAATAAGCTTTGGAACGCAGGACGCTACATCTTGATGAACCTACCNGAGAATACTCCGGTGACACCTCCNTTACAGGTGGATGGNGATACNTCCCGATGGTTGCTACATCAAATTCGACACATTGTTGGTGATACCCAAAGACTGTTGGAGCAATACAGGCTCTCAGATGCGATTGATCAGCTACGTAGCTTTTTCTGGAATGAATACTGTGACTGGTATCTTGAGATTGATAAAAACCCCCAGCGTACAGNAATTGATAACCAGGTACTTGCTTACAGCTTTACGACCCTCCTACGTCTATTACATCCTTTTNTTCCCTTTGTAACTGAAACTCTGTGGAAGGAATTCCGTCAGCCAAGGTTGTTGATCGGAAGTGATTGGCCCACAGTCATTCAGCAGCATGAGTACTCTAAAAGTCATTCAAGCATCGAGTACATCAAAGAAGCCATTACAACAATTCGCGCATTGCGAGATAAAGCCCGGTTGGGAATGGACAAACAGATCCCAGCTATCTTACAGTCAATACAACACACAGATTTACTGAATGAGCACAAGGACTTGATCCTTAGACTGGCTCGACTGAATTCATTGGAGATACAGTCTAAGGAACCTGATGTCAGTAATCATGATGCGGTACTTAGCAGTTACTTTTCAGANACATTGGCNTTNATTGATGCTGGAGATGTGGATTGGAGCGAGGAAATTCTCTCTCTGCAGAAAAAGCTTAAGANGGAGGAAGAGTTCTGTAAGAAAAGTCAGCAAAAGCTCAACAATCAGGGATTTCTGGCTAAAGCCCCGGAGAGCGTAGTCCTGGAATTGCGAGATAAGCTTGAATCTTCTGGAAAGATAATGACCGCTTTGGAACAGCAACTTCAGGAACTAGAGTCAATGAGGAAGGCTTCATGACAATCTAGGATAAGTGGTTTGCTGCGGAAGATTATGTGTAATGAAAAGATCCCATTAATTTCCTGGCGAATATGATCAATGAACCACCAAATGGCTAAAACCTGAGTCTTGCAGGTGGGCAGTGAAAAAAATGTGTTTTTCTAGCTGCCTAGCAAAGAATAGATTTGCACTCTGTGGATTCTTCGCAAGTGGGTCTGACGAAGGTACAATAATGTGCAATGAAGTATAATGTTAAGATTTAGGTGGCCATGCTATTGCCCCGAATTCCTGGGACCTGATTGCCCCCAA
>NYVT01000004.1:0-12720 GCA_002684675.1 Deltaproteobacteria bacterium | reverse complement strand
TGAGTCGCTGGTATGTGTAATTAGCCAACTTTTCACCCTTCAATTTGACGAGCTCGCTCCAGCACACCCACTTGCTGGTTTGCTGGCTCCACATTTCTTTGGTGGCTTCCTGACTGAGTTCCAAACGCATTTTTTCAATAGTAGGAATTTATTCAAAGAGAGCCAAAGGCCAAGGACCAAGAACCAGATTCAAGGACCAAGAGCCAAGAACCAAGGGCTAAGGGTGAAGGTCCGAGAACGAGAATCAAGGACAAAGACCCAAGGACCAAGGGCCAAGGACCAAGAACCAGATTCAAGGACCAAGAGCCAAGAACCAAGGGCTAAGGGTGAAGGACCGAGAACGAGAATCAAGGACAAAGACCCAAGGACCAAGGGCCAAGGACCAAGAACCAGATTCAAGAACCAAGAGCCAAGAACCAAGGGCTAAGGGTGAAGGACCGAGAACGAGAATCAAGGACAAGTACCCAAGGGCCAAGGACCAAGGACCAAGAACCAGATTCAAGGACCAAGAGCCAAGAACCAAGGGCTAAGGACCAAGAACCAGATTCAAGGACCAAGAGCCAAGAACCAAGGGCTAAGGGTGAAGGACCGAGAACGGAAATCAAGGACCAAATACCACATTGGGGTGCATTTTTTGAAGAATGTCATTTCGATTTGGAAAACACGTTGCGACCGAAAACATTCACAATTTGTTTAAAGCACATAAGAATTCTTTGACCCTCTTGAAATAACCAGTGTCAAACTTGCCATTGCTCTCGATGAAGGCGTCGAGGAACTCGGATTTCATCTTGTTACAGCCTGGCCCCTGAAACTTATCCCGCGCTGCTTTGAGGAGTCGCATGTCTTCGCTCAACTGTTCATCTGGCCTGTGGAAGACACAATATGATTCTGGCTTTTTTTGGGGAGAAGAAGGGGGGAGCATAATGGAAGACTGGAGGAAAGGATTAGAGAAAGATGTACAAGAAAGAGAGAGAGAGAGAGAGGAGTGGAGAGAAATCAATATGGTGGGGAGGGGTGGGGGAGGCATGAAAAGAGGAGAAGGACGTAGAAAAGAAAAAGATAGAAGGGGGAAGAGCAGATGGGAAGGTGAGTAAAGCAGAAATGGGGGGCAGGGAAAGACGTGATGTTATGCTCTTTGATTTGGAGAAGCGCCTTTGGAGAAGGTGCTTCTCCAAGATCAAGAAATGGGAAGGCCTTTGGAGAATCGCTAGCAGCTTGTTGTTCCAAGCCGAGCGTGTCCTGTTTGCTGCCGCCTTCTCTGTCTCAGGCAGCACGGAGCCAGGTTCCATGGTAGGAGCAGTTATGGCAGTTCTGATCTGCTGGATCCAAGGAGCAATGGGGCACCCCTACCTTCCACTTGGGACAAGAGATGTTGCATGAGCAGTCCAACAATGATTGCACAAAATAACGGTCGTTCCAAGAGCGACCCAACTGTGCTACTGAATGGCTGCGTACTGTGCTACAAGATAGCGGTCGTTCCAAGAGCGACCCAACTGTTTGCTTACCAACATTCAACATTTGAATACCAATGATGGCCCACCGGCATTTGATTACCAACATCTGGGTATCTATGTTTGCGTACCAACATTGGAATACCAACACTTGGAACCAACATCTGAGTACCAATGATTGACTACCAACATCTGGTTGCCAACGTCTGAGTATCTATGTTTGCTTGCCAACTTTGAAGTACCAACACTTGGAACCAACATCTGAGTACCAATGATTGACTACCAACATTTGGTTGCCAACATCTGAGTATCTATGTTTGCTTGCTAACTTTGAAGTACCAACACTTGGAACCAACATCTGAGTACCAATGACTGATTACCAATATTTGATTACCAACATCTGAATATCTATGTTTGCTTGCCAACATTGGAATACCAACACTTGGAACCAACATCTGAGTACCAATGATTGATTACCAACATTTGATTATCAACATCTGAATATCTATGTTTGCTTACCAACATTGGAGTACCAGGACTTGGAACCAACATCTGAGTACCAATGATTGACCACAGCTTGCGTGTGCAGTTTGTTCAGTTGGGTAGTCGCTAGCCTGCGGGCTTGCTGGTGGCTACAAGCCAGAAGCCCGACACCGCGGGGATATGTCAAACTGTCCGTTTGTTATCATTCCTCATGACAGCCGCAATCCAATCGACGCAATGAAGGGAGGCACGCATGAAGGGTGTGCAAATAGAGGACGCTTCAAGAGTTGCACTTTTTCTTTCGCATGCGTGATGACGTTTGGTACCAACATTTAAGTACCAACATCTGAGCACCAAGATGGGAGTACCAGGAATACCATGTGCTAATGTGCGGCAGTTGCAGCAGCCTGTGATTCACAATAAAGCATTTTAATTTTTTCCACCCACGAATTAGCAATCAGTTTTTTTCTGTGCAGAAACAAAACCATTCGCTACGCATGGAAACATCGCACACATACCGCCGAGCATTATGGAGAGTACAGGGGTGCATATTATTTGAGTTTAGCTTGCAGCAATCTGACAAGTGGGAGCACTCTTGCGACGCACGTGCTGCTGACGGGTCTCAAGATTATTGGTAATGGTGCAGGCATCTTGAATCCAGGAACCCTTCGTGAATCCAAAAACCATCGTGAATCTTTGTGGTGGTTGCTCAGGGGTTAGCTGCTTGTTGACCTTGTTGGGGGAGCTGCTTGTTGGCCTTGGTGGAAGAACATGCAAGCAAGTGGATCTGTTATTTGCGGTCTATATCTTAAGACAGCAGTCCTAGTTCTATGCCGTCCATATCTTAAGACAGCTTTGAAATACTCCATCCCCTCGCATAGGATGGTGAAGCTTTTGAGTTAAAGCTTCCAGAAAGGGGCATGGACATCCCCATGATTATTTAAAAATAATGTGGTTTTAGTTTGGAGCATTTAAGAAATGTTTAGGTTCTGAAGAATCTGAAAAGTCTGAGGGGGGAGGGGGCGACGAAGGGGGGGTTTACGCTTTGCTGCATTGAAACAAAAGCGTGAACAAAAGGTACCCTGTCCATTGTCTTAATATGAGCTTTTGTTAGGGCCGAAAAACTGTTGCTTTGTTGCAGCCATCTCTGATATGGCCGGTGACTAGAAATTACGATGCGCAAATCCGTCCTGCCCAAAACGGCTTCTGACCCAGGCTACGTTGGTCTTGAGTTGGGTTGCCGCAACCTGAGCTAAAGGATGAGGATGGACTGGAGGGGCACGTACGCAGGAGGCACCAGATCTGGAGGCAAGCTTGGAGGTGGGGTGGGTGGGCTCAATTTATCGGAAAATTGTCGGAAACTTTGAAAAGTTTTTGAAAATTCCCAAAACTTTTTTTCAAGCCCGGAGGGCCAAAAATTATCGGAAATTATCGGGAAATTATCGGGCCTATCATAAATCCATTTATATGGTAAAACGTTACCAAACGGTCAAATTATCGGAATTATCGGTTTGAAATTATCGGAAATTATCGGGAAATTATCGGGGATCCATTTTTTGAAAATTTCAAACCATTTTGGATCAGGCCCAAATTTCCGGAACCAGGCCCAGCCCAGGCCCGGCCCAGTCTGGCCAGAACCAACCCAGGCCCAGCCCAAGCCCAGGCCAACAAGCCAAGCCCAGCCCAGGCCCAGCCCAACTAGTACCATTATTTGAGTACCCTCAAATGAACACCAGTATTTGTGATTGGGTTGGGCGGCGGCGGTTTATTAAAGGTCCATGCCCCATGTGAAGCGAGAATCCCTATCAATGTCTCTCAGAATCATGCTTCAGAATGGCATCATTTCCCAGATGCCTCCCATAGTACCTTCAAGTGTTTAGTATGGAATTAGATTTGCGGAGTCTCAGTCTTTAAACAATGTTGGGTTCCTAGCATAAGGTCTCTAGGGTGAAGGTGTGGGTCATCTGAGCTGAGGTACCAAACATGTCAAGTTGCAACTTGTCAGCATCTGAGCCGAGGTCACCATTCATGAGCCTGCTGCGCTGAGTTGAAAGCTGGAAGCAGGTCCAAGATGTGCTGGTCCTTCTGCATGATGGTCGTGGTCATGTTCTGCATCATCATCCATCATTTCTGCCTTTCGCTTTCTGGAGTTGTGCATGCGACGAAGAGTGCTGAACGCATGTTCCGCGCCTTGTTGACCTTGTAAACATGTGGCAGCCATGTCCAAGCGTGCGTCCATGAAGTGGTACACTTCACGTTTGCCAAGCTCCAAAGGAAAATTGGCCAGGGGTCATTATACATTGTTGGTAGCAGCATCTAAGAAGCAAACACCAGAATTGTTAGGAACATGAGAATACCAGCAGCCGCATACCAATTTTGAATACCAACAGTTGCATACCAGCTTTAGAGTACCAAGATCTGAGCACCGACTTTTGAACACCATAAGCTGTGTACCAACTTTAGAGTACCAACAACTGAGCACCAACTTTCCAGCACCAGCAATAGAATACGAATATTTTCAATTTGAAAGAAAACTTGCAAATGGTTTTGAAAGTTTAAACACCATCTCAAGTCTTCAAATCTGTCACATAAGGACGTGACAAGGAGACTTGATGACAAGGATGTGAACAAGAACCAAAGACCAAGCATTACATATATAATTCTTTATTGGGTCCAGGTCCTGGTCCAACTGGTCCAGTTAAGGACATTTCCTTGAGAGCCCCAGTTTGCACTTTAAGTTTTCCTCATTACCCTCTGGAGGCCAGGAGCTGTAAGCTGCTCTCGTCCAAAGCATCGACCAGATCTGCATACTTTTCAGGAGTCCCCAAGTCTGCGGCTAGAGAAGGAATCTCCTGGCATAGCTGGTGGCATCGAGCCACAATGTCTCCCACATGGGATCTTTCTTTTTTCTGGAAAGTCACTTTCAGCTTGTCTGCCTGATCGAAACAAGCTGAAGCATTTTGGGAAGTGGGTTCAGAGCTTTGGGGCTAGGAGATTACGGGAACTAGCTGGCACTAGGAGGTGAGGTCGTTAGGTAGCTTTATAAATGTGGGTTGGGAATACGAAGAAAGAGCGCGCCTCCTGCCAGAGGCCTCTTTCAAAGAGCTGAGCAGCGTGCAGTTTCCATGAACCAAGGTTGCAGGATAGCAAATCTTATTCAGACCGTGTTCCAACTTTTGATGTGCAGTCTTGCTGAGTTGGGGGCTGGAAAAGTATTTCATTGCGTGAAAAGAAGCGCGAATACCATCCAGTGCCTTGGCTCAGAAGACATAGTTCCTTTTGGTATCAAGTTTCTGCTACTCTAGATGTTGGTCCTTACAGATGTCAAAAAGACAAACCCTTTGGAACTTGCTGGGTGGAATCCTGCCCTCCTTGCCAGCTGCATTGCTGGGTCGTGCTCATTTAATCCAATGACATCTTTACGGTGGTACAATGACACAAAATACCTGTGCTCTTCGGGTTCCTCAAGGATGAAATCTTGAGTGCAATGAAGCAGCTGTGTGTTGACCATGGTCAGCTTGTTGTGAATGTCGAAGAGGTATTCCTTTGGTTCTTGCCCATGCACTTGTTGTAGACTGAAGCCTTGAACGGGAAACAGCCAGAAAAACATGTTGCCTTTGGTTCTCAAGCACAGTACTTGGGAATACCATCCAGTGTCTTGGCTCAGATGACATCATCATGTCTCCCACGCCCCGCCACTCCACGCCACGCCCAACATCCCTTCATGAGTCTTTTCAGATTTAAGGAACTTTGGGAAATTTGAGAATCCACATAACAGAAAGTCAGAAGTCCCAATGATCTCCCACCACAACAGAAACCAAAAGAGGAAAACAAAAAGAAACACAAGAAATGTTTAGAGCATGTTGCTGTAGATGCCTGCAGGATGCGTTTTCCCGATGTCTGGAAAGTTTATTTTCTCCATGGGCGGAATCTTTGTCTTGTAGCCACCTCCATTGAATCGGCCGATCGTGAGACAAAGCATGAGGGGGAGGTTTCCCCCATCTATGTGTTCTTGGGTCACATAAGAATCATTCACCGTGGCTGAGGTGAAGAAGAACTCGCTTGGCCAGAGTGCGCATAGTTTGGTGATCATCTGAGTGACTTCTTCAAGTTCTGGATCCTGGGTGCTGGCTGACATGAATATTGGGGTCTGCATGTGAGCCAATGGGTGTAGGCCAAAGTGTAGAGACCTGGTTGCCAAAGCGAAGCAAAACACAAGAAGCACAATTTATAATGGGCGCACTGAGTATACTGGTACTTCTCGTGTGGATGTTCATTTTTTACATTAATGACTTATTAGTAATGAGATCCGCCACCCCAAGGAGCAATGGCGTGCACACAAACATGTGGAGATGATGGTGGAGATGATGACTGCGAACCTCTTGATGGTGGAGATGATGACAGCCAACCTCTTGTGGCGTGCACGCAAACATGTGGAGATGATGACAGCCAACCTCTTGTGCACACACAAAAGAAGCAGCGCTATAGATCCAAGAACGACAAGTTCACAGTGCAGCAGGCATACGAAGCTCTCAGCCCTCTGGTGAGCCGCAAGCCTGAGTGCCACGAAGATGCTGTGCTACAGTCCAAGCTGTTGGACTTCACGACCTACCCCCACAAAAAGAAGCGCGGTACAGCAGGTTGCATCCAGATATTTTTTGGGTTTTCATTTCTTGGTGCTGACATCTTTGTGTTGAAAATGTGGGAGCTCAGATGTTGGTGCTGAAATGTTTGTTTTCAAATCTTTGCATTCAAATGTTGGTACTCGGTCCGTCTTAATAAGAGCTCATAGACAGGTCGTGGAACAGAATTACAGTACAGCTCCTAATCCATACGTGCCTCCAGTAGCCAGATTGCTGCTCCAGTTGCTCCACATGCATGTGTCATGGGATCCACGCCACTGGAGGATGTCTATAAGCTCTTTGGGGGTAAGGCACCCAAAGCCATCCAACAAAGCATGCGTGAATGCATTCCAGTTGCTCCTCAGCCATACGTGTTGCTCCAGATTGCTGCTCCAGTTGCTTGTCAGTATATGTGCACAGACCTTGCCGACATTTTAGGCTTCCGTCTGCAGTTCACCACGTCGGCCTCGAAGTCATCCAACAAAGCACGCGTAAATGCATTTCGCACCCATGCTGCAAATCACATTCAAGAACTATGCATCAGATTGCTGCTACCAAATGCTGCGTTGAATATGGACGAATACAATATTGGGTTTAAACCGATATCAACTGTAGTCTGTAGGGCTAGCAGCTGGGGCCTGAACCGATGGCCATGCAAAGCTTTTAAACAGCGAATGACTAGAGCAACCCCGGCCAAGGTCAAAACTCAGTGGAAAATCCAGAACGGTCTGTTGGTATTCAGCTGTTGGTAATCAGATGCTGGTATTCGTGTGTTGGTATTCGAATGTGAGTTGTCAGATTTTGGTTTTCATATGTTGGTGCTCAAATGTTGGTGCTCAAATGTTGGTATTCAAATGTTGGTCCTCAACTGTTGGTATTCAGCTGTTGGTAGCCAAATGTTGGTATTCACATGTTGATTTTCAAATGTTGAACTTCAACTGTTGGGATTCTGTTGCCATCACATGTATATAACAACGTCCTTGGTGTTTCACAAAATTGACACAGTTGCTTTTCCAGTGCCTTTGCTATTGCAGCAACCAGGAAGAGGCAGCAGAGAAGCTTATAAGAGCTTCGAGACTCCGATCAAGAAGCTCCTTGAACTGGGGCCAAAAGGGTTGCCGGATTTTTCAACCTTGCAGGCCGCATTTACCAAGCTCCAGAAGGAGCACAATTGCTTCAAAGCTCTTGGAATGGACATAGCAGATGCCCATGTCTGGAAGAAGTGCTTCGACGTGGCAGACAGTTGCAAGACATGCTTGAAGCATGTGCGCGAAAGCGCCAAGATCGAGAGAGTCAAGGAGAAAATTGCCAATGATTGGTACCATATCTAAGAGCATTCTTGGTGCTCAGAATACCAACATTTGAATACCAACAGCTGAATACCAAGAGTTGAATACCAACATTAGATTTTGAGTACCAACATTTGAGCACCAACATTTCAATTCCAACAGCTGAACACCAAAATCTGAATACCAATATTAGACCCACAAGGATTGTTTCCACAAGTCCAGACCTTGCCGATATTTTGGGCAACACATATTTTGATTTGGATATTGTTTCGTTTAAATGTCCGGATCCCCAACTTCTGGATTTCCAGGTTCCCAGATTTCCAATTTTCTAAATTTCCAAGACAGCAGGTTTACATTCATGGTACCACGAAATGCTTGAGATGGTTGACCTGAGAGAAGGTGATCCAGATTCCTCTCCAGATTATAAGACTGCCTCGAGGCAAAATACCCCTGGGTCGGCGGCTGCAGCAAAAGCTGTTGTGGATTTGCCTTACAAGATGATGACTGCTTATGATGATTCAGATGAGGATGAGCAACCTCCCAATCTACCTCCAGAAGCAGCTCCCAGTGCACCTATAGATGATTCAGATGAGGATGAGCAACCTCCCAATCTACCTCCAGAGACAGCTCCCAGTGCACCTATAGTCCTCTCTGATGATTCAGATGAGGATGAGCAGCAGCTCCAAAGCAGCAGCTCCAAAGCAGCTCCCAGTGCACCTCCACCATCTCGAAACCTCTCTGATGAGTCAGACCTCTCTGATGCTTTGACTGATGAAGTCTGGAATGCCATGGCTGCTGTGGGACCACAAGAAGACAACTGTGCCAACACTGAATCAGAGTCTGAGCTCCCAGAGAACTTGACAAACATTAAAGCGAGATTGAAGGTGAGACAGAAGTTGAAGAAGCTCAGGACTGTGAATATCAGCACTCTCTGTGAATATCAGCACAAGACTGAGGGTGAGGGTGAGCAGAAGTTGAAGAAGGGCAATAGTGAGAAGGAGCACAAGACTGCGGGTGACTTCGAGACTGGGGGTGACTTCGAGACTGAGGGTGACTTCAAGACTGAGGGTGACAATGATTACCGCGGCCCTGTTCCACTCACTGTGAGTGAGCAAATGACTGAGGGTGAGGGTGAGCCGAAGTTGAAGAAGGTCAAGACTGAGGGTGACTTCGAGACTGGGGGTGACATCGCGACCATCGAGAATTTTCTGCGCCGCCGCGGGCTGGACCCGTTCACTGTGACTGAGAGTGAGCAGAAGAATGAGGGTGAGCAGGAGTTGAAGAAGGTCACAGCTGAGAAAAAGCACGAGATTGAGGGTGAGCAGAAGTTGCAGAAGGTCAAAGCTGAGAAGAAGCACAAGACTGAGGGTGAGCAGAAGTTGCAGAAGGTCGAGACTGAGAAGGAGCACAAGACTGAGGGTGAGCAGAAGTTGCAGAAGGTCGAGACTGAGAAGGAGCACAAGACTGAGGGTGAGCACAACATTGATCAGATGCCAAAGGAGAAGGACAGGGAGCTACATGATGATAGCAGCAAGGGTCAGCTTAGCAACCGAAAAAACGTTCTGAACATAATTTTTTTAGCTTTCCCAGAAATATACATGTTCAGATGTTAAAACAACAAAGCTACATCCCCAAAGTTATCTTCATGCAATTTCCAGATTCCGAAAATTCCAAAGTCCTAGATTTCCAAACCAACAAACACGCACGTGTTTCATACATGGCAAGGAACATGTTGTTACCAGCCCAAATACCTGAAGCATTCGGGGTCCCATCTTCTATCAGCCTTTCCAATTGCAACCAACTTGACTTGCACACTTTGAGAGACCCAGCTGCCACCCTCGAGTGTTGTTTGTGTTGCCTCCACTTGTCCTTTGGCACTGCATTCAACAAGTCGTAGAGCTTGGCTGTGTAGTACTCAGGCACCTGGTCACACAAGGTAGGAATTCAAAGCAAGCTGGTTTTAATTTTGAAACCCAGATGCATGTCAGTGAACAGCCAAGACCAATTAGCCCAAAACCAACCAGTGCCTTGGCCCTGATGACATGATGTCTCTTGCCATCAAATCATCTGCTACTGAAAATGTTGGTCCTTGGTCCTTGGTATTAGGATTTCGAAATCTGGGGATCTGGATCCCAAACAAGCCCCAAAAAAAGAACACTGCCAGAACGAAGCACCCAACAAGCCAAATTCAGAATATGGGCCCGAAGAATGGCACCTCAACATTGCAGAACATTTCTTGGTACTTGAGGGCTGAGGTGTTGTGCTTCATGAAATTGTACACAGGTTCGAACGCTGGCCCATGCTTCACCTCTTGGCCCCACTCAAAGTCCTCCAGCAAAGAAAAATCGAGGCTCTCTTTTTCCCAGAGCAAAGTGAACGGGTCAGTGCGGCGGCGGACTCCATTCTCGATGGTCTCTGTCATGGGAATGCCATCAAGGAACTTGTCACCCTCAGTCTTGAAGTCACCCTCAATCATTGTGTCACCCTCAGTCTTTTTGTCACCCTCAGTCTTTTTGTCACCCTCAGTCTTTTTGACACGGTCAGCCAGCTTCTGGTCCAGCTTCAAACGGAATCTTTCAAGGAAGTCGAAGTTGTCATGGTACCAGTCAATGGGAGGCTCTTGGGGATCTTGAAGAATCTGCTCTAGGAAATCTCGGACAATCCTCGGTGGCAGCGTCTGCACTGTTCCATCCACAATCTGTGCTGTCACTGGCAGCTGGACTTTGGGAAGTGCGAGCATTTGGTCCTGGCATGGACAAGCTGGTTTCACAAATTGAAACATTAGAGAATTAGGGATGTTTGCTTTTATCTGCTTTTGCAAAGAACCCTTTGTAAAACGAGCTTACATAACTGCACGCCCTAAGGAGAAAGCGATTGAGATTTCAGACTCCGATTCCGAATCACTCAAGAAGCTCGAACCTCCAAATCCCAACGAGGGCGGGCCAAAGGCAGATGCGCTGAAGATTAGACACGCTGGCAAATATGTGGAGCCGGTTGTCAGCATTCCTGAGCGCACAAGGAAACGTTTGAGGATGAAGACCAAGGCATCTTTGCAGTGCTCTGACAAGTGGTGGCACTTTTTATTTTTTCCCCAGAATGTCGGCAAGGTTTTGATTAACAAGGAAAGCAAAACCTTGGTCCTTTGTTCATGACCTTGAATGTCATTCCCATCGATCCAAATCATACACCAAAAGGAAACACATTTTTACTTCTTCTTTTTTGGATGGGTACCCGGTTTGGGGCCGTTGCTGCTGTCCACCATAGATGGGGAAATAAATCCAAAATGTTTTGTGCCAACGTACAAACACTACTGAATTCTTTAGCCACGATCCTGAGCCAGGGGGCTTCGACCTGTCTTAACATGAGTTCGCATGGATCAACCATATGGGCCACATTTTTCTAACGCTGATTGCCACCAGGCAGATGGCACACCGGCCTCCAGCTCCAGCTCCTCCAAACATCCTTGGGAAGAAGCAAAAGATAAGAAGGAAGCTGCAGCAGCCGCAGCAAAGGCTGCAGAGCCAAAGAAAAAGGGACTCAAGTATGGCGAGGCTGCAAGATCGCAGCAAGGGGCCTTGCGACGTATTTGATCCCTGGGTGCGTTGGGAGAGGGGTCAGGTTGGGATCTGAGAATTCCTTTGGAAATTTAGGAACCTGGAAATCTGGGAATGTGGAGATCTGGGAATTTGGAAGCCTAGGGATTTGGAAATCCAGGAATTTTGAAATCTGGGCACCTGGAAATCCAGAAATTTGGGGTGCAAGAAATTCCCAAACTCGAAAATCTCAAACATTCAAATCCGGTCTGCCCAAAATGTAAGCAATGTTTGGATTAGCAAGAAAACATTCCCCCTGCCCTCTTTGGGGCCATCTGAAATATTTCTCCATGGACCGAACAAATGCAAAACCATATAATTTGTTGTTTATTTTTCCTTGGTGGGCCCTTGCTGCTGTCCACCCAGGGTGGGGGAATAGGTATTACAAGGCCGGCGACAAACAGAAGCGAAGAAATAAGATTGGCTGGGCTGCCCATCATTACGCTGGCAAGCACAAATGGTTCTGCATCAAGAATGCTGGAGGTCGAGGCAGCATGATCGGCTTCTCTTACATTGTTGGAGACGCTGAAAGCAAGAAAAAGGCTGAGCAAGATGCCAAGCAAGAAGCTGAGAGGCTTACTGCCAAGGACAAGGCTGCTGCTGCCAAGGCTGCAGCTGCTGCTGCCAGAGGCTTTAAAGCAGCAGCCAAATAATTTTAATGTGGGGCAGGGGAGAGCGGCTTCCCTCAAAATAAAATAAGCATTTTCAAAAATATATAATTCTAACATAGTTTACCAAGCTGCTTTCCTCTGTGGGGAACCCCTTTTTTACTTTTGCTATGGAGTGCTTGAAGGAAGAGCCCCATTAGTGTCCTGGAACAAATCAGCATTCTTTCGCACCACATTCACTGCACCTCCAAGCAAGAAGTCTCTGACCTGGCTGATTTTTGTTTTGGATTTTGGGATTTTCGTTTTGGGTCGAATTTGGAAAAGGGTCCTGAGGCTGTTTTGCAGAACCGTACCAGAAAAAACAAGAAGTTCAAATTGAAAACAACAAGGAAATCCAAAAATGCAAACCCCAATTGCTATTCAGTTAGTACTTTCTAATAGGCTGATTTCCCCAAAGCCAACACATTGTTTCATTTTCTGGAAAATGTTCCTTCATAATTTATGTTTTCAAACCCTCTGGAGCCAATTGCTGCTATCCACTTTGGTGGGGACTGAATCGGGTGGGTTGGCCAGTCCAGCATTTCGAAGGCCATAAGTGTTTTCAAGACCTTTGAGACTAACCCTGCCGCTGAGTACAAGTGTTGCAAGTCTGGAGACTGTCTCTGGCTCGCACA
>NYVT01000057.1:0-8774 GCA_002684675.1 Deltaproteobacteria bacterium | reverse complement strand
CTGATATGGCTGCAGGAATGAGTGATTTTACACGAAATCAAATCTTATTGGCTTCTGGTACCGCAATGACTGCACAAGCGAACCAATTACCAAAATCAGTCCTACAACTAATCAGTGCTCAGTAAGCTGATCCTTAATCCTGAAGCTAACCCTCAGAGGATGTCATGAATTCCCTGAATATTAAAGAAGGCCTGTCTCCGCTAGGGGCCTTCCAACAACAGCAGCAACGCAAGCGGAATGGAAACCGTCACGCCAAGCGATTGCAAGGAGAGACCGCAGTACCACATCAGGATGGACCTGTCTCATTGGTGATCCCACCACGATTGCAGGCCCAGGTGGCAGGGTTGACTAGGATTATCGTTGACGGAGAGGCTGGGATTTCACTGATCCAAACAGCAGAAGTAGCACTCCACGAGTTGCTAAGGTTATTGGAAAAGTTACAGAAACTGGCTAGCTACGCCTCAACCGGAATGGAAAACAATTTAGTTTTAAGAAACGCGGATCAACGTGAACTGGAAAACGTGCTCCTCAACATTGATCACATNGCTGAAGTGACAAGCTACGGTCCTGAAAAACTGCTNGANGGNAGCCATGAGGTACATGGAGTTGCTCAGGGTGAGTACTTAGAGTTTGTTTCCGCTACAGCAGAAACACTGACAGCGCCAGTATCTGGTTATAATGTACTCGTTTCCAGGGCTCCAGCCCCATCAACTTTACTCGGACTACAACCACTGACCCTAGATCTACTTCACGCTGGGGAGCAACTCTGGTTCCGTGAAAAACAAAAACAGCACCACTTCAGAGCCCAACAGGATGAAGATCACCAACAATTTTTGAAGCGATTGAATTACGAACTACAGAGAGTCGGATTACCTCTTAATGTGAAGCTGCGAACAGAGCAGCTACTGGAGGTTGAACATCAATATTGGGGTAGTGAACCTACTTTTGAAGTGGCGAGTTCTACTCCGGGAATCCTTGGCTCCAAACAAGGTACAGTTCGCAAAGCTAATCCTGGCGTTGACGTGGCTGGTGAGATTGATGGTGTGGAAGCCTTGGGTAAAGGCCCATTTCTTTGTGTGCCGACCGGCTCTGGTCGAGTTAGTGGAGTCTGCTTAAGAATTAACGGTCGAACTCCCCAGGTACAGGTGCCATTATACGGTTCAGTTTCCCTGTTTCAAAATGCTTTACGCTTCGGCAGTCACGCCGCTCCATTACGGCTCAATATGCGGAGTGTTTGCAGTGCGGATTTGGGGAGACACGTGCCAAACCCTTCAAAGTTCGAAAATCTGGGTGACTTGAATATCACTACTGCACAGGGTGGTAAGGATGCACTGCTCTTGATTGAACAAGCCAAGCAAGAAATCTACGGTCAGTTGGAAGATGTTGGGAGCTTTCGGACATACCGACTTCAAGGACAACTGGTGCAGTTGCGTGAAAAACATACCAAGTTGGTTCCAGAAGCTGAGCAACTGAACAACGAGCACCAGGCTCATGCCGCTGCGATTGCTACTTCAAAACTGATGCAGGAGGACCAAATGAGTGGATTGCAGGCACAGGCCAGTCACTCAACGACTTCTTTGCAGTCTTTGCTGGACTAAAATGACTGCGGTGAACTAGCCGCATACGGAAATACGAATTTTCTTGATGTGGAGTTGGAGATGCTCCAGTCGGGAAAAATTCAAGAAAAGAGGCCCATTGAAGGGTCGATGCAGAAGATTTTATAAATCTTAGTTATTTCGATTACATAGAAAATTTAAACAATCTTTCGCTGGAGTGCCACCATGATGCGAATTAAACATAACATTGCTGCACTGAATGCACATCGCAATTTGGTGAACAATAATGATGTGACAAACAAGACATTACAGCGACTTTCCTCAGGCATGAAGATTAACCAAGCAGCTGATGGTCCAGCTTCATTGGTTGTTTCAGAGAAGCTGCGTGCCCAGATCGGCGGTCTGCGGCAAGCCATTGATAACTCTGAGATTGGTATTGCAATGGTTCAAACAGCAGAAGGTGCACTAAACGAAGTAAGTGCGTCCTTAGTGACAATGCGTCAGTTAGCAGTCCATGCTGCTAACGAGGCTGTGAATGATGATGAGATGCTCCATGCGGATCAAGAGGAAATTAACAATATTTTGGGAATGATCGACCGGATCTCTCGTGATGCTCAATATGGTAAGAAACACTTGCTTGACGGCAGTCGAGGGGCTAACGGAGTGACCAGTGGTGCCAACCTAGAATTTGTCAGTGCAAACGAGCAGACAAAAGGTTCTGGTCTTGGGGGCTATAAAATTGAAGTTGTAGAAGCAGCCACACGTTCAAAGTTGACCGGAACCATCGCACTTACAAACGAAATTATCGACCGTGGTGAGCAGATCACCATTGAAGAAGATGGAAAGACAATTAATTTCAATACCCTGCGTGGGGAAACAGTAGAGGCAAATCTGAATGCGCTGAAGAAAACAATGGCTGATTCAAACATCGCTGTTGAATTGGTGCTGCCTAATCAGCAGAAGCTGGAGTCCTTGCTAGAGGATAGTGATCTACGATCAAGCATTCGCCATCGGATCGTTGGAGTGCACAACAATGCTGATGCTCTGGAAGAAGTACTTCATCAAGAAGATGTGGCTACAGCTTTACGTGAAGTTGGTTTGAATGCAGAAGATATCCGGACAGCTGCAGCAAATATCACGGATTCCAATGAGCCACAGTTCATTACCTTACGTCATAAGGATTATGGGAGTGATCCAGTTTTTTCAGTAACCAGTACGACTGCTGGCTTAGTTGCTGCCGAATCAGATGTGCCCCAAGACATTAAAAATGGTCGCGATATAGCTGGAAAGATTCAAGGTGAGGTTGCCTTTGGCAAGGGACAAGTTCTCAAAGGAGGAGCTTTCACACAGGCGGATGGTCTAGAAGTTATCTACACAGGCTCAAAAGGAAGTGAAAGCGGGGAGTTTGTTGGCTCTGTAACCGTTACTCAAAACTCTATGCTCTTCCAGGTGGGTGCTAATTCGGGCCAAATTGTCACCCATGGCATTCGAGAAATCACCTCGAAAGGATTGGCTCGAGCAGTTGAGAATCTCTCAGGATTCAAATCTTTAGCAGATCTGGATGTGCGAACTACACAGGGAGCTCAGGATGCGATTCGCCTAATTGACAAGGCAATTCAGGAAGTTTCTGGAACACGGGGCCGAATGGGGGCGTTTCACAAAAATAACCTTCAGAGCAATTTGAACTATCTGCGTAGCGCACATGAAAATGTAACAAAGGCAGAGTCGGTCATCCGTGATACAGATGTTGCTGAGGAAATGACGCTCTACACCCGTAACCAAATTATGATGGAAGCCAACGTAGCGATGTTGGCTCAGGCGAATCAGGCACCGAGTGTCCTGATGAGGCTTTTACAGTAAAAAGTAGTTTGCAAAATTTGGGATTCAATCTGTTCTGACGATTTCGTCAATGTTCATTACTGCCCAGAATTAGGGGTCATCATGTCAATACGCATCAATACAAATATTTCTGCGATTAACGCGCACAGAATGTTAACAAAAAACAATGATGTTTCATCAAGAAATCTGGAGCGCCTTTCCTCCGGTCAGAAAATCAATCGTGGTGCAGACAGCCCTGCGGCCCTAGTGGTCAGCGAACGTTTGAGAGCACAAATTAGTGGTGTTCGCCAGGCAATCGATAATTCTGAGGCAGGCATCTCTCTGGTGCAAACAGCGGAAGGGGCATTGAACGAAGTAAGTGCTGTCTTGATCAACGCTCGGCAGTTAGCCGTTCATGCCGCCAATGAAGCGGTGAATGATGAGTATATGCTTCAAGCAGATCAGCACGAGATTGAAAACATTCTCAGCACAGTCAATCGAATTGCGTCAAATACCCAATATGGAACTAAGACTCTACTAGATGGGAGCAAGGGTGGTAACGGTGTGACGACTGGAGAGAATNTGGAATATGTGGGAGCAAATGAAAGAACAAAAGGCTCTGGTCGGCGTGGTTATGAAGTAATGATTCGTCAGGCAGCAACTCAGGCAATTATCCGAGGCTCACTAGCACTTGATAATTCAATCATTGATCGAGGTGAACAAATCACACTAAGTGAAGGAAGTAAGACAGTTACTTTTCAGACTATTAAGGGAGAGACAGTTGAAACTAACTTGAATGCATTAGAGAAGGCGATTGCGGAGGCAGGTCTACGGATTAGGATGAATCGGACTCCACAAATTCAGACAGATGCAAATGCACCACAAATTCTTGAATTCCAACATAAAGATTTTGGTAGTGAGCACTCTTTCCGTGTCTCTAGNACGACGACGGGTCTTCTCTCAAGAGAAGGAGATGTTTATGACACAATTCAAAACGGTCTGGATGTTCAAGGAGAAATCAATGGAGAGGAAGCAGTTGGGAAAGGTCAAATTTTAACAGGTGGACCAGGANCTCAGAAGGTTGAAGGGCTTCAGATTCGCTACACCGGTGAAGATGTTGGCTTTAGCAAGGATGACCTCAAGCTCATGCCATTGGGTATAACCAAGGANATGAATTTTCAGCGTGACTTGCAGAACCAATCAGGCAAACAGACTGGTAGCGTGACTTTCTCTCAGACGGTGTTGAACTTCCAAATTGGGGGGAATGCTGGTCAAACAACAATACTTGCCATTCAGAGTATGTGGGCCAAGGCGTTGGGACGNGGGGTAAGGAATAATTCTGAATTCGAATCACTTCAGGATATTGATGTAACAAGTGCAGAAAAAGCCCAAGATACAATGCGTGTATTGGATCGTGCACTGGAGGAAGTTAACGCAACGCGTGCCCGACTGGGAGCCTTTCAAAAGAACAATNTGGAAAGCAACTTGAGTTACTTGCGCTATGCCTATGAGAACCTGAGTAAGAGTGAGTCAGTGATTCGTGATGCAGACATTGCAGATGAGATGGCCCAGTTCACTCGCAACCAGATCATGATGGAAACCACGACGGCTATGCTGGCCCAGGCGAACCAACGTCCACAGTCAGTGCTACAGTTACTACAGTAATGAAGAAGGATGNGGGGGCCTTGGTCAGCAAGNCCCCTTAATTCCTAACTTAGATTATCAAGAATATTTGAGTGAATACTTTCGGACGACCTTTCAGGTCTTCGGAAAGTACGCACGAAGCGTCGATGTTGAATATCCATTTTCTACGCTGACTTNCAGNGTAGGGAGGGTGACACAGGGAGGTGTCATACCTTGGTCGATTAACGCCAATACGATAAATACACCTACCCAATCAGATTCAAGGAGGAANTGTGTCACTACGAGTCAATACCAACATGCCGGCAATCAACAGCCATCGAAACTTGATCATCAACAACACTGAGCAAGCTAAGACCATGGAGCGATTGTCTTCTGGATTAAAAATTAATCGTGGCGCTGATGGTCCAGCTTCCTTGGTGATTAGTGAGCGACTGCGAGCTCAGACTGCTGGGCTGAAACAGGCAATCGATAACTCTGAAGCTGGAGTTTCATTGGTACAAACTGCTGAAGCCGCACTGGATGAGGTCAGCTCAGCACTGATTAACGCTCGTCAACTGGCTGTTCATGCGGCCAACGAGGCGGTCAACGATGAGTTNATGTTGNGAGCNGACCAGCANGANATTGANAANATNNTGGCNACAGTCAACCGAATTGCCCAAAACACTCAATTTGGCAAGAAAAACCTGTTGGATGGCAGCAAGGGTGCGACAGGTGTTGTTTCTGGAGCAAACCTAGAGTTCGTCGGTGCTACTCAAGGCACAAAAAGTTCTGGCCCAAACGGNTATGAAATCCACATCACTCAGGCAGCAAGACGAGCACAGGTCACCGGTACTATGGCTTTGGACAATACGATCATTGACCAAGGGGAGCAGATTACGATNACCGAAGGAAGCAAAACTGTGAATTTCAAGACAATCAAGGGTGAGACANTTGAGAATAACCTCAACGCATTGAGNGCTGCAATTAAGGAAGCTGGGCTAAATGTTGACCTGATCCGCCCTGAGGAACGAACCACCGATGCAAATGCTCCTCAGATTATTAGTCTACGACATCAGCAATTCGGTAGTGAGCATTCTTTCAAAGTCTCAAGTAGAACAGCTGGCTTGGTCTCAACACAATCAGATGTATACGATACCATTGACAATGGACTAGACGTACAGGGTGAAATCAATGGAGAGGAAGCAACAGGTAAAGGTCANGTATTGAGTGGAAACACAGGCAATACGAATACNGAGGGTTTGGCTATTCGCTACACTGGCGAAGCGCTTCCATTCCAGCCGAACCCTGCTGATTTGCCACAGCCAGGAACACAGGATGACCAAGTTTCACAGGCACTCATGGGTAACTTGGTGCCAGTCAAGGCAGGAACGATTTCACTGTCGCAGAACTCATTGGTTTTCCAGATTGGTTCAAATGCTGAGCAGACGACTTCGTTGGCATTGCGCAATATGAGAACAAACAGTTTGGGAACTGGTGTTGACAACAACAGTNGTTTCTCTTCTTTAGCAGAAATTGATGTGACAGATGCATTGAAGGCTCAGGATGCAATGCGAGTTTTGGATCGAGCACTGGAAGANGTGTCTTCTACCCGNGGTGAAATTGGTGCCTTCCAAAAGAACAACCTGGAAAGCAACCTGAACTATCTGCGGATTGCACATGAGAACGTGATGAATTCAGAGTCNGTGATTCGAGATGCCGACATGGCTGCNGAGATGACTGCGTTTACTCGCAATCAGATCATGACTGATTCAGCGACTGCGATGCTGGCCCAAGCAAATGCAAGGTCACAGGCGGTTTTACAATTACTTAACTAGGTATGGGGGCTGTTTTAGGGGTTTNCTAATTTGCTATTGAAGGGCTGACACAGGAAGTGNCGGCCCTAGATCAAAGAATCTATCTAGATTCTCAACATCAAAAGTGTTCATGGAGGAACAATGACTTTACGAGTTAACACAAACATTCCAGCGATCAANAGTCACCGCAACTTGATTCTGAACAACATGGANCAAGCNCGCACTATGGAGCGGTTATCATCTGGTTTGAAGATCAACCGNGGNGCTGATGGTCCGGCTGCGCTCGTAATCAGNGAGAGACTACGNGCTCANACNGCNGGTTTGAAACAGGCAATCGATAACTCTGAATCAGGAATTTCACTCGTGCAGACAGCAGAAGGCGCACTTAACGAAATGAATGCGGCACTGATCAATGCTCGCCAGCTTGCTGTGCATGCAGCTAACGAAGCAGTNAANGATGAGTTCATGCTGAGAGCTGACCANCAGGAGATNGANAACATCNTGGCNACAGTNAACCGNATCGCNNAAAANACNCAGTTTGGNAAAAATANTTTNTTGGATGGNAGTAAGGGTGCAAACGGTGTGGTTTCNGGAGCTAATTTGGAGTTTGTCGGTGCTACCCAAGATACTNAAGCCTCAGGGCCCAGGGGTTATGCTATTCACNTCACCCANGTAGCTCGTCGAGCACANGCNACNGGNACCTTGGCTCTAACCAACGAGATTATTGACCGTGGGGAGCAGATCACAATTACAGAAGGGTCGAAGACAGTTAATTTCAAGACAATCAAGGGAGAGACTGTTGAGAACAATATGAACGCTCTGACTGCTGCTGTTAAGGAGGCCGGCCTAAACTTAGATATGATTCGACCGGAAGAGATAAATACAGATGCCAATGCACCACAGATCATTAGCCTGCGCCACAAAGACTTTGGCAGTGAGCACTCTTTCAAAGTCTCAAGCACAACAGCAGGATTACTTTCAAGCAAGGGAGACGTCTACGATACGATTACAAACGGTTTGGATGTAGCTGGTGAGATCAACGGTGAGGAGGCAACAGGGAAAGGCCAGGTACTGACTGGGAATGCTGGAAATTCTAATACTGATGGGCTATCGATTCGCTATGTTGGATTAGCGCTGCCAGGTGAATTTCCAACAGCTGACATTCCTGCAGAGATGACACCACCCAATCAGAGTAGTGAGGCACAATTAGGGAACTTGATTCCAGTAAAAGCAGGAACAGTCTCTCTTGCACAAAACGCTTTGGTCTTCCAGATTGGCTCCAATGCGGAGCAGACAACTTCTATCGCATTGCGGAACATGCGCGCAGTTAACCTTGGAACTGGTGTCAAGAATGATAGCGGTTTTGAGTCGCTAGCTGATCTTGATGTCACAGATGCCCTGAAAGCCCAGGATGCGATGCGTATTCTGGATCGCGCCTTAGAAGAAGTCTCTTCAACCCGTGGAGAGATTGGGGCCTTTCAGAAAAACAATCTGGAGAGCAACCTTAGCTATCTGCGGATTGCGCATGAGAACGTGATGAATTCAGAGTCAGTGATTCGTGATGCGGATATGGCGCAAGAGATGACCAACTTCACGCGCAATCAAATCATGGTAGATTCTTCAACAGCGATGCTGGCTCAGGCGAACGCACGATCTCAGTCGATCTTGAGATTGTTCAACTAAGCGAATGAATACGAAAAAATAGGATCATTTAAAAATATTTTTAATAATTAAATTTACTTGGATTACATAAAGTAAAGGAGCTTAAGGAATAGGCGTTTCAGCGTTTCCTACCTTTGCTATCGGCCCATTGGCCATTTTCGAAGAGGCTGACACAGGGAAGTGTCGGACCTCGATCAATAGAGTCCCGCAAGGGTTCGAACTATCAAAAGTGATCAAGGAGGAACTATGTCACTTCGCGTCAACACCAATATGCCAGCGATCAATAGTCATCGCAATCTGA
>NYVT01000056.1:0-16357 GCA_002684675.1 Deltaproteobacteria bacterium | reverse complement strand
GCGCCACCACTTTTTTGAGTTGAAGTACAAGCATATAAATAAGAGCAAAGACCATATTTACTGGCCATATCTAGAAATAATTACTGTGTTTTTGCTAATTTTTGCGAAAATGGTCATATTTTTTTGCTAGTTTCCCTGCATTTATATGTATTTTTTCTTCATTTTACTACGGACTCATAATCCGTTGGTCTTTTTTTATGACGAAATTTAAATTGAAACACACCTAAGATTAGCTAGTATTTATATATAAATTTAGTATATACTAATTTAAAATAAATTTTGATATTGTCCAATGATTTCTATTTCAAATGCAGAAATTTTAAATTATGAACTCTTGCTACTCATTCACATGGAGAATTTAAGATGTCGAACAAACCTACCTTTGTCGTAGAAGAATACCTACTGCTACTTTACAAGTTACGAGACTCTCATGGACATATTAAAGCAGTTGATCTGGCACAGCGCCTCAATATTCGGCCCCCTACAGTGCATGCCACCCTGCAGCGCATGCAACGAGACGGCATGGTTCAAATAGGTGATAAGAAAACTATAAGACTAACTGAAGAGGGTGAAAATCTCGCTAGTAATATCGCCTTTCGGCACAACTTAGCTGAATATTTTCTTTGCAACACGTTAGGAATTTCTTGGTCTGAAGTGCACAAACATGCTCACAAACTGGAACACGCTATGACCCCGACCGTGGTTGAGAAATTAGCAGCCTTTCTGAATTACCCAGAGGCTTGTCCACACGGTACGCCTAATCCTGGTTACTCCCTACCTGACGACTGCTTTACTCTGGATAAAGCTAAAGAGGAAATGATGTTAGAAATCATAATGATTTCCGAAGAACTCGAGGATTCAGAAGAACTATTGAAAATACTACAGGATCAGAAATTGATGCCTGGTCAAAAACATCAGTTGACCGCACGCTCTGATGGGATGAAATCAATTACCTTGCAGCAACAAGAACAACCCGCTGCACACCCCTTTATGCTCCCATTACATATTGCAGAAAAAATCCATGTAATTCAAACTAAGGATTGACAGGATAGCTATCGAAGATCTGCTCTTGACTAACTGCCAACGCAAAATAGACAGGAATTTTGTCTTTCTAATGTTATTTTTTAAGAATGAGGTTGATAAAAATTGAGGATTTAGAGTCAAACTTCAGCAAGTGCATGCGCTGTGAGTTATAAGTTTCCCAAGATGTATAGCAAAATAAAAGTATGCATCTAAACCTCTCCGTGCCCTGCGAGTCATTCAGTATTGTCTGTTAAATTGATTCGATGATCAAAATATGTTCAGGGTCTATTGAGAACTGATGAATATTGAGAATGTATTAATGGGCATCAGTAAGAACATCTACTTGAGAAGGAAAAGAACTATGAGAAAAACCAACTGCTTCCTAGAGAAAATCGAACAGGACCGTGACAGAAAAGTTGAATTTTCCCTACGACGGTTGCCAACGTGGGCTGCATGCCATGATGATTCGAAAGACAGGGCAATACTGGAAACATTGAAAAAAGCCGAAGCGGAAGCTTTGGAATCTAAAATAAGACAGCAACGATGCTGGGAATCTTCTTCACTTGGAGCCATTTATAAGGAGTGAAAATGATAATACGTAACAGGATGAAAAAAAGAATGTTGCGACAGAAAATCAATCCACTATCAATTAAAGTAACCGACATTTGTTATTGAAGGAAACAGAGGAACTGGAACAACTAAGTGAAACAAAAAATTAGTGGCTGTCGATGGATTTTAATGAACTTTAATGGAGGAAAAAATTTGGAAGATCCAGTAAAATATATGTAATTTCAGTAAATTAAAAATCACTACTGGATTGATTTGTAGGAGCAAGGAAAGAAAGATGGTGCCCGGAGCCGGAATCGAACCGGCACGGAGGGGCTACCTCCGCAGGATTTTAAGTCCTGTGCGTCTACCAATTTCGCCATCCGGGCTAGCGTCGCTGAGGAAGCAAGAAATCAACTGGCGGGTGGAGGTGACGAGCGGATTCGAACCGCTATGAAACAGATTTGCAATCTGCTGCCTGACCATTCAGCCACGTCACCAACCAAAGAAAATTATTGGAAATTTCAGATGATAAATTTGCCCACACAAAAAGCAAGGACTAATTATTTAGTTCAATTTGGGCCAGTAGGTCTAATTCTGCTAAAACCTTTAAAGTTCCCAAGGCCACACAGTTCAAAGGATCATCAGCATGCATTACATTTAAGTTGACCTCCTCACTCAATAATTTGTCNAAACCGGCNAGCATAGAGCCCCCACCCGCCAAGAAAATGCCTTTGTCAACAATGTCTGCAGCTAATTCAGGGGGAGTTTGCTCCAAAGCATTTTTGACCAATTTCACGATTGCTGCGCAGTTGTCCGCTAGACACTCACGGAGTTCTGATTCATGAAATAGTAGGGTTTTGGGTACTCCTGAAATCACATCTCGCCCACGAACTTCCATCGTCTGGTGGGTAGCACTTCCTTCGATTGCATTGCCCAATAGAATCTTGACGTTTTCTGCAGTTCGTTCGCCAATCAATAAGTTGTATTTTTGCTTGGCGTACTGGCTGACAGTTTCGTCCATGACATCACCACCCACTCGGCTAAATTCGCTGAAAACAATACTAGCTAAAGAGATAACGGCAACCTCCGTNGTTCCACCACCAATATCAACAATCAACGAACCTGTAGCTTCCTGAACCGGGAGACTGGCTCCGATTGCTGCAGCCATGGGTTCTTCAATTAAGAAGACTTCTTTGGCTCCAGCGAGCAATGCNGCTTCCCTGACAGCTCTCCGCTCAACTTGGGTAATTCCGGAGGGGATGGCGATGACAATTCTGGGCTTGGTCTTCAATGCAGAGAACTGTTGCTGACTTTCACGAATAAAATAACTCAACATTTCCTGAGCAATGTCAAAATCGGAAATCACACCATCTTTTAGGGGCCGAATTGCTTCTACTCCGCGTGGAGTTCTTCCCATCATCTCTTTAGCGACCTGNCCCACCGCCAGAATTCGTATTTCTCCACGGGAAATTCGCTTCACNGCGACGACAGAAGGCTCACNAATAACAATCCCATGCTTTTGCGTACAGACAAGTGTATTTGCCGTACCAAGATCAATGGCAAGGTCCTGAGCAAAGGGCTTGNTTAGTGAAGAGAAAACAGACACGACCACTCCATGGTGAGAAAGACTTGAAGGAGATCACTATCAGAAAAAGATCATCACAGGGCAAGCCATTTTCCATTTCAAGCGAATTAGAATTTCGTCCNGCTTGGTGGCTTCCGGGAGCTCACAGCCAAACCTTGTGGAATGCTCGGATCCGGCGTGTGCCTTTAATAGATTTATTGGAAGAAACTCATGAGTTACCAGATCGAGATTTNCTTGAATGGTTTTGGCTGAAAGAAACGTTTGAGGCTCCACCGGAGGTACCTACTATTCTTATTCTGCATGGGTTGGAAGGATGTGCCCGCTCCAATTATGTTCAGGATCTAATCCATCAACTAAGTCCCTTGGGATGGCGGGTTGTCGTTATGCAATACCGCAATTGNGGAAATAAACCGAACCGTTTTGCGCAAAGCTATCATGCGATGCGCTGGCAAGAATTAGACTGGACGGTGCAAATTCTTCATGGACGCTTNCCAGAAGCACCCATCGGAGTCGTAGGATTTTCCATCGGAGGTAGCATTCTGCTTAATTGGCTTGGTCAGAATGAGGCAANAAACATCCAGGCAGCTTGTGCTATCTCTGTTCCCTACAATCTNTCTTCCTGCGCTGATCGACTCAATCAAGGTTTTTCAAAAATCTATCAACGACATTTGGTGGGTCGGCTGAAATGCTCCGCAGTGCGNAANTGGACATTGTTGAAAGAGGCCTTGGGATTATCTGACCTTTCGCAAATCAATGGGCTTGAAACACTCTGGGAATTTGATGATTTGCTGACAGCGCCCTTACANGGTTTCAAGAATGTTNATGATTACTATGAGAAAGCCAGTTGTCGCCAATATCTTGCAGGGATTCAAGTGCCAGCCCTNCTAGTGCACGCCTTGGATGATCCTTTCATGGTTCCTGAGGTTGTTCCACAGACTTCAGAATTGTCGAATCTGGTTCAGACAGCTTTCGTTCCTGTAGGNGGCCATGTGGGCTTTGTGTCAGGNATCTTTCCAGGGAACGNGTGGTCTTGGCTNTCTCAAATTGTCCCCAGCTTTTTCAAAACAAANTTTCNGTGATAGTTTCTGNTTCGCGGTCCAGAGGGGTTTCAGTGATTGTTTANCATTTGAAGNGTTTATCAATGTCTCTGGGAAAGGAAAGTTCCAGAGACATTAGGGAAAGGCTTAATCAGGCAGATCCTCACTCATCGTAGTAAGAGCGCAGTGGCCCACTCCGNCTTGGATGTCGGAGNCTGCGTAAAGCTTTAGCCTCAATTTGACGTATTCGCTCACGGGTAACATCAAAGTTGAGGCCTATCTCTTCCAGGGTATACTCCTTTGCCTCATCAACTCCAAATCGCATTTTGACGACCTTTGCCTCTCTCTCACTCAATGTTCCTAAGTAGTGACGGATCGNCTCTTCAAGATGNGTTGTAGTTGTTTTCGCAACCGGATCCAAAGCATTCTGATCAGGAATGAAATCTTTTAACTGCGAATCTTCGTCNTCCCCAATTGGAGAATCGAGTGAAACTGGATCCCTGGAAATATGAATGGCATCGCGAACCTTATCCAAAGGCATGCCGAGATGTTCTTCAAGTTCATCAATACTTGGCTCTCGTCCNTGCTGATTCGTGAGCTGCTTTGACACCTGATATAGTTTATTGAGAGTNTCAATCATATGAACAGGAATACGAATCGTCNTTGCCTGGTCAATGATNGCTCTTGTGATTGACTGCCGAATCCACCAGGTGGCGTAGGTAGAAAATTTATAGCCTCTTCGATATTCAAATTTATCAACAGCTCGAATCAGTCCTAGATTACCTTCTTGGATCAAATCCAAGAATTGTAGCCCACGATTCGTATGCTTCTTGGCGATACTAATCACAAGGCGCAGATTGGCCTCAATCAGCTTACTCTTNGCCAGTTTTACCTGAAGTTCTGCTTTCTTAAGGTGTTCAATTTCGGTATCAAAGTCATACCAATTNTCTCCAGCTTGCTGCTGAAGCATATCNATACGTCGTCGACATAACTGCCATTTTTCAAAGATCCTTCGGGCCACAGAGAAGCGNACTCCTGTTCCGTTTTCGAATTTTCGCTCATAGTACCTCTCACGCCTTCGCTCCCCTTGGGCTTTCTTCCATTTTTCTAACCAACGTGATGCATCCTTTGGANCAATCTGCAGTTGCTCCTCATAAACCTGCACTCTNCGTTTTAGAGTCCTNATCTTTGCGTAGTGCTGAAGCATTGTGGAACAGAGCGTCTCTAATTGACGTGAGTTGAAATTTGCTTTCTCAAGTCTCTTGAGAATTTTTTTCTGCAGCAATTCCAGTTCTGGTTTATCAAATTTGTTGGCAGTTGGATCGGTTGATATCTCTAGCATTTGTTTGCGGAGTTCGTCTATTTGAGCTAAGANNTCNTGNAGCTTTTTNGATGCTCGCTCATCGTCCTCAATGACATTGTCNTCTTCATCCAGACCAGCAATTAAGTTCTTGGCACGAACATGACCNTCTNTTAGCTTCCTTTTTAATTGNCTTAGATTCTCCAGTACCAAAATTGAACGAGCAAAAATCTGGAGAAGAGCAAAGTTTCCTTCTTCAATTGACTGAGCGATCTGCAACTCCTCATCCCTGGTTAGTAAACTGATGCNTCCCATCTTTCGGAGATAAAGCTGAACAGGATCATGATTAATCGCTGCTAATTCNGCACTACTCAAGGAATCATCAATTGCCAATTCATCTCTGTCCTTGAGAGCAATTTCTNCTTCAGAATCTTCATCTTCTAATACCTCAATCCCAGCGNCTGCTAGAGCGTTAAAAATATGCTCCATCTGGCTATTATCTTCTTTGGCTCCNTCATTTGGTTCGCTNAGGTGGCTGTTGATGTCTTCTAAGGTCAAATAGCCTTTTGCTTTGCCATCATCTAAAAGGCTTTTCATANCTTTTGATTTGGGGCTNTGTGNTGTGGCACTTTGCCTATTTTCNGTCATCATTGCGACTCCGGTTTTAGTTATTGTGGAGTGGAATCGAGTAGGTGGGAATAACTTAAACNNTAACAATACATCTATAGTTTCACTTTCATTGATCGCAGTCAATAATTTCGTATATACAAAATANTTTTTTTCTATTTATTGAAAAAATTAATAAAAAANTACTCTATTTAACTGAATTTATGATTTATCTTTTCATTAATTGAATACAGAAGACACGNTAAAGCCTCGGACCTCAACAATACTTAGTAAAATTACTTGGGGAAATAGGAAATTAAAAAGTTCTAAAGTTCAATAAGGTCAATGGGATTATTGAACTGCAACTGGAGAAAGTCTTTTGAACGAATCCAGTTTCATGAAAATGGATTCNAGANAGTCTGATACCCACTAAAGGAGCATACCCTCATTGATCAACCATCATGAAACTGGAATTTTGTAGTAATCTCGGTACCAAGCGACAAATCGCTGAATGCCCTCTTCAATTGGTGTATTTGGAAGAAAGTCTAGGTCTTTCTCTAATGCTTCCACATTCGCATAGGTCACAGGAACATCACCAGGTTGGATAGATAAAAATTCTTTTTGAGCTTCTTGCCCTAAAGCTTTTTCAAGTACGTCAATAAAATGAAGTAGTTCAATCGGTTCATGGTTACCAATNTTATANATCCGATAGGGTGCTGTGCTNGTAGCAGGGTCGGGCTCATCCCCACTCCAATTGTCATTTCCTGCTGGAATTTTGTCAGTGACTCTTATTATTCCNTCNACAATGTCATCTACATAAGTAAAATCTCTACGCATCTTGCCATGATTGAAAACTTGGATAGGTTCACCCTTCAAGATTGCTTTGGTNAANAGAAACAGAGCCATGTCGGGACGACCCCATGGTCCATAGACTGTAAAAAACCGAAGACCTGTGGTTGGTAACCTAAATAAGTAGCTGTAGGTGTGAGCCATCAANTCATTGGATTTCTTGCTTGCAGCATAGAGGCTCACTGGATGGTCTACGTTGTGGTGAACACTGAAGGGCATTTTTGTGTTGGCTCCATATACTGAACTACTAGACGCATATACCAAATGTGGAACATCATAATGGCGGCAGTTTTCAAGGATATTTAGAAATCCTACGATATTCGCATCAATGTAAGCCCTGGGATTTTCTAAACTNTAGCGCACCCCTGCTTGTGCAGCGAGGTTCACGACTCGTTCAAAAGCATACTGATCAAAAACTTTCTGAATTGAATCAGCATCTATGAGGTCAGCTTCAATGAAATTAAAACCTTTTTCCTGATCCAGCAGCATGAGACGATTTCGCTTAAGTCCCACGTCATAGTAATTNTTTAGGTTGTCCAATCCGACAACAGTATCTCCTCGGTCTAGTAACCGACGAGTCAGATGGAAACCAATAAATCCTGCGGCTCCAGTTACTAAAATACGCATTTTTTCACTCTTCAATCAGCAGATTGGGGGAGTAAATCAGTTTTATGCTAGCTCGAAATTCAGTCATGTGNTCCACATTTTAGGAGGNGCCTTGGGTGGAACTATTATTTTCNTTGCTATCATTTTGATANCATTCACCCTCATTTAGTNTANCTAAAAACATGGTTAATTCAGCTGGCAAAAGCCAGTTCANCGTCAGAAANCTTCCAGTTGGCTATCTCCCGCATCNGNTGGAGAAAATCTTCTTCACGCTCACAGGTCATCAATTTCTTGCGCTGCTCCTTTGCGTGCTGGAATCCCTGAATATATTCTCGAAGGTATTTTCTAAATTCTCTCAACGCCCTTTGCTCTGTCTGGAATTCTCGTAAGAGCTCGTAGTGTCGTATGGCGGTTTCGACCCTCTCTGTAAAGGATGGGCTAGNTCGCTCATTTGGATTGCAGAAAACCCAGGGATTTCCGATTGCACTCCGCCCAATCATGAAACCATCAAGNTTTTTGGCTTTATTGATACCGTCTGAATGATCCTGAACGTCCCCGTTACCTACAACTGGAATAGACAAGTTTCGTTTCAGCTCATAAATAGGTTCCCAATTCGCGTTTCCCTTGAACGCCTGTCGGTAAGTTCGTCCGTGAATCGTNACCAGAGAAGTGCCGGCACCTTCCAAAGATTTTGCAAANGGAATCAAGTTGTCAGCATTTTCCCAACCCAGCCTTGTCTTCACTGAAACTTCAAGATTGCAGGAACTACGAATCGATTCAATGATTCTGCAAGCGCCATCAACATNTTTCATCAGAGCGCTACCGTGTTGAGAATTCACAATTTTTTTGGAAGGACACCCCATATTTATNTCAACCCCCAGAATTCCACGATCTTCAGCCATTTTGGAGACTTCCGCAAAAGCTCGAGGATCGTTTCCAAATAACTGCATGAAGAATGGATGCTCACATGGATGATAGTCCATTCTTTCTCTGAGTCGCTCACTTCGTAGCAANCCATCTACACTTGTGAACTCACTGAAAAGAAGAGTGCGCTTGCTCAAGCTACGAACTATTCGACGATAAGCTGTGTTTGTGATCCCATCCATTGGAGCCAAACAGACGAGAGGGCGAGGGAGATCTTTCCAAGTCATTGANGATATTGTAAATGATGTAAATANTAAAAATGTACCTGAATATTTTAAAAATATGGAGAGATGATTCNTATTCTTAAATTANCTTGAGCCTGTAGGCGTCCTGCTCTAGATTTAGGTNTCTGTTTCAACAAAGAATTTTTGGAGAAGCATGGGGAGGAAAGNTTCGTACNACATAGNGATTACCATTAAAAAATATTCGAATCGGCGGCTCTACGACACGNCACATAGTCGCTANTTGACCATTGAAGAGTTNGGAGAGTTGATTCAACAAGGCTTCGATGTACAAGTGATGGATTCCAAAACAAAAGAAGATATCACTCAGGCGATTTTGACCCAAATCGTTATGGAACGTGATGGATTCTATCTGTTCTCTTCGTCTTTTCTTCACCAAGTCATTCGTAATCGTGAAGGAATCCTTGGTGAATTTTTCACAGANTTTGTGCCAAAAATGTTAGATTCCTANTTGGACACACGCGATGCGATGCAACGACAAATCTCAAATTTCACTAACCCCTGGTTGATGNGTGGTGAAATGAAGATGCCTTTCTTCAATCAATTTCTTGATTCCAAACCTGAAGCGCAAAGTAGAATAAGATCGTCAAATCTCACTACAAATAAAGAACAAGAACGACAGCGTATACAGGCCCAGGTACGTNAACTTCAAGCAAGATTAGAGGAACTCAAGGACTGAGGACNNTTTCACGCTNACACGTCATACTTTCTCCACACCAACATGCAATTTGAANCTGTAATTGGGCTGGAAATCCATGCCCAACTTGCTACACAATCCAAAATATTTTGTTCCTGCTCAACCCAATTCGGCAACCCCCCCAATGAAAGCACNTGCCCCGTGTGTCTTGGATTACCTGGGGCACTGCCAGTTTTGAACCGTCGNGTTGTGGAATTTGCCATTCGATTAGGCTTGGCAACAAACTGCACCATTCGTTTGGATTCACAATTTTCTCGAAAAAACTANTTCTATCCTGACTTGCCAAAAGCCTATCAGATCTCTCAATTTGANCGACCCATCTGTGAAAATGGCTGGCTTGACATTGAATTGGAGGGGCAAACCAAGAGAATNCGTATCACACGTATTCACATGGAAGAAGATGCTGGCAAACTGATTCACGAAGAACATGGCGACTCAAGTTTTGTTGATCTGAACCGGGCTGGAGTTCCCCTTCTTGAAATTGTCAGNGAACCCGACCTNCGCACCCCAGAAGAAGCCAAAGCTTACATGGAGAAGATGCACTCNATCGTTACTTATCTTGGAATCAGTGAAGGAGATATGGAAAAGGGTCATTTTCGCTGTGATGCCAATGTTTCTCTACGTCCTATGGGGCAAGAAAAATTTGGGACTCGTACAGAAACCAAAAATCTCAACTCCTTTCGCTTCGTTCAGCAAGCCATCACTTACGAAATTGCCCGCCAAACAGAAGATATTCTGGACGGCAAGCGAATCCTCCAAGAAACCAGGTTGTGGGATTCAGTGAAAAAGAACACCTACAGTATGCGATCCAAGGAAGAGGCACACGACTACCGCTATTTCCCAGACCCTGATTTGCCTGTTNTCAAAATATCCTCAGGTTTTGTTGAGCAGATTCGCGATCAACTCCCAGAATTGCCAGACGTCAAAAAACGGCGCTTCATGGAGTTATTTGGACTGAGTACCTACGATGCTGAAGTGCTAGTCGCAGATAAAGAGGTTGCAGAATACTTTGAGGAAGTAGTTGCTANCAATGCTGATCCCAAATTGGTTTGTAACTGGATCAGTGGTGAACTGATGCGNCTAATGAATGAAAATAAGGTGGATATCCGAAATGTTGGCATTCCTGCCAACAGCCTCGCTAGTCTAATTAACTTTTTGCATGNAGGTTCGATTAGTGGAAAGATTGCTAAGACTNTTTTCGAAGAAATGGTTCAGTCTGGTGAAGATCCAGCTACAATTATTGAAGCNCGCGGATTAAAACAAGTTTCTGACGAGGGTGCACTACGACGTTTGTTGGAGACACTNTTAGCAAACAATCCAAAGCAGGTGAAACAATACCGAACAGGCAAAACCCAAATCAAGGGATTTTTTGTTGGTCAGGTGATGAANGAAACAAGGGGACAAGCAAACCCACAGATTGTGAATCAGCTTCTGGAGAAANTACTGAATGGATAGTGCCGCTCGTTGGACAGCCCGACTGGAAATCATCGCACCACTAACACTGTTTGCATGTGGTCTTTGGGTATTTGTCTTCACTCCCACAGAGACNGAACAGGGTTTTGTCCAAAAAATCATGTACATTCATGTGCCCTCTGTCATTGTTACTTATCTAGCCTTCTTTGTGACTTTTGCCCTTGGAATAGCCTATTTGTGGAAACGTCTTCTTGTCTTCGATCGGATCGCCAAGGTATCCGCTGAAATCGGTCTGATTTTCTGCGCAATGGTTCTATTTTCTGGAGCAATTTGGGGCCGTCCCACCTGGGGAACCTATTGGGTTTGGGATGCCCGCCTTACCACCACCTTGCTTTTGTTTCTTATTTTCCTCGGCTACTTTCTTCTGAGACTTTCTGTTCAAGATCGTGAGAAAGAGGCTCGATTTGCATCAGTGCTGGGTATTGTTGGCTTTCTTGATATCCCAATTGTACATAAATCCGTAGAGTGGTGGCGAACCTTGCATCAGCCCTCTACACTCTTTAAAGTGCAAGAAGGGGCNGCTAAACCGGCTATGCCTACAGAATTACTTTACCCTNTATTGGCAAGNATGTTTGCCATGCTTCTTTTTTATGGATACTTGCTGCTGTTGCGATGGCAAATGGAAGAAAATCAGGACCAGCTTCATGAGGAACTTGCCCAGGGGGTCATCTGATGCCCATGAATCTGGAATATGTGCTAATCAGCTATGGCTTTTGGCTTTTNGCTTTCATGATTTACATCCCTTGGATCAAAAAAAAAAGAAAAGTGTTTCAACAATCTTTGAAAAATCTTAAGGAAACTCAACGACAAAAATGAAGACTCGTCANAAGTTCGTAATCGGAGGNGCTGTTATCTTTGGTGTTTTAGCGGCCCTATCTGTGCANNGNCTACAAGAGATGACTGTCTACTTCTACACCCCCCAGGAAGTTCTGGCGGCGCCAACTGATTTTCAAGAGAAAACCATTCGAATCGGGGCACTTGTTCAACCAGGTACTGTCGAATGGGATGCACGTAGCATTCGACTGGCATTTCATATCACAGAAGACTCCATACGCTCCATCCCAGTGATATATGAGGGCGTCAAGCCGGATATGTTCAAAGAAGGCCAAGGAGTNGTCGTCGAAGGTCGGATGGAGAACGGNNTCTTTGAAGCACAACAATTGCTCGTCAAACACAGTGAGGAATACAAAGTAGACCACAANCAAGTGGCCTCCAAGGTAGATTANTANAAGTCCGTCATTCAATAAGTCACCATGCNTCTCCGCCTNGCCGAAGNGCGGGCGGGCCTCAGTACACTTCTCGAGGCCGACCCTCGCATCCGCCACAGGTTGTTGGCCACCGCCATCCTCCTGCTACTGATTGTTTTCCTCATCTACTTCAATACTCGTCAAGGACTGCCTGACACTGGTAGCGTAAATTCCCGCTTGATTCTCTTTGTAGCAATCAACATCAACATTGTCTTGTTGGCNGTTGTCTTCTACATGATCGCGAAAAACCTGCTGAAGCTTGTNGTTGAGCGGCACAAGCAGGTACTAGGTGTTACTCTGAAGACTAAGTTAATTGCAGCATTCACGCTTCTATCCTTGCCCGCGATGGCTTTCCATCTCTTTGCCAGTAGTTTCATCTCCACTACACTGGAATCNTGGTTGACNGGACAGCATGAGTCAGTAGTTGATAACGCACGCCAGGTNTCCGAGGTTTATCATCGTGACTTGAAAGAGACGCTAGCATTGGAAAGCTGGGTTCTCCGGCATACNCTTNAGCAGAACCCTGATCTCTTCACAAATCTAGAAGAGCTGGATGAACGACTGGGAAGATCTTTGGGTGATGGACTCACGNTCTATAATCCTCAGCGAGAAATTATCCATCAAAANCTTCGTACGGAAGAAGCAAGGCGTACTTGGAAAGCACCAAGTACAGCTGAGTGGTACCAAGTTCTCCAACAAGAGGAGTCATGGCTTGTCGAAGAGCAACAAGATCGGTTTCTCTATCGCTCTATGCACAAGCTAACAGCCCCACAAGGTCAGGAATTTTTGTTGGAACTCTTCCATCCTGCATCTCAACCTATTACTCANGCAATCAACGGCATCATCGAACAAGAGCGAAATTCTAGGTTTTTTAGTGAATCCGAAGACTTGCTGCGTCGTTATTATCTGGTGATCTTTCTGCTGATGACNCTCTGCATTGTCTTTGTTGCAACGTGGCTGGCCTTTTATTTTGCACGTGGATTTGTTCAGCCAATTGAGGATCTAGCCCAAGCTACTCAAAGAGTCGCTGATGGTGAATTGGGGTATCAGGTCAAGCCCAAGTCTACCCTAGACAAGGACTTTGGTTTACTGGTTCGAGCCTTCAATTCGATGAGTCAAGATCTGGAAATTAATCAGATNGCTTTGGAGCGTACAACTGATCACCTTCAACAAAGCCATCAAGCTTTGGAAGAACAGCACCAACTCTTNGAATTAGTCTTGGAGAATATCAGTACTGGNGTAGTCCTGCTNGATCCTGAGGGCAGGATCCGTCGTGTGAATCGAGCTGCTCACCAACTTTTACCCTGGCGAGTAGACAAGGGTGGTGAAAATAATCGGATTGATGAAGTGCTTTCAGAGGACGCACTNCNGGCATTTGTCGAAATGTGGGAACAATTACAAGCGCACCAGGCTCAGAGTGTATATCGCCATTTAACTTTNGCCCACCAACAACAGCCTATCCAGGTNGCNGTGACTCTGCTTAAACTTCAAAATCGAGATAATGAACCTATTGGAGTGATTGCAGTCTACAACAACATNACGGAAATTCATCGTCTACAGCGTTCCCAAGCATGGCGGGAAGTTGCGCGGCGGATTGCGCATGAAATTAAGAATCCCTTGACCCCAATTCAACTCTCTGCCGANCGAATTCGACGGAAGTATGCAAACAAAGTTGATGACCCTAAACCTCTACAGCAATCAACTCAGACAATCATCAACGANGTGGAACAGCTCAAACGAATGGTTAGCGAGTTCTCACAGTTCGCCAGAATTCCAGAATCTCACTTGCGACCTACGGATCTACATGTTGTACTNTCAGANGTCGTGNATCTATATGAAGGGAACCTTCCCACTCGTATTCAGTTGGTGGCTGATTTTTGCGANGAAATGCCNAAGTTGTCAATTGATGCAGAGCAAATGAAACGCGTGGTAGTCAACTTAGTAGACAACGCAATAACAGCTGTGGAGAATAAAGGCAGGCTATCACGTCTGCTGAGACAAGGTACTGTTCAAATTAAGACAAGTGTCGCTGAGGAGTTGCGTATCGCGAGAATTGAAGTATCAGATAACGGCACTGGAATCGAACCAGANATCATTAATCGATTGTTCGAACCGTATGCGACCACCAAGAAGGATGGTACGGGCTTNGGGCTGACAATCATTCATCAGACAATTTCAGACCACAACGGATTTGTTCGCTTCAAGAACCTAGAGGANGGAGGTGCGGGCTTTACTATTGAACTACCAATCGGATAGTGAATGCTACCAAGTCTAGACTAAACTCATCAACTTACTGNCGATATCAGGAAGCGGTACNGCGGTTTCTGCACCGCCATTATTGAGCACCTCCTGGGGCATTCCAAACACCACGCAGGTTTCCCCACTTTGTGCGATAGTCCGAGCACCTCGCTCTCTCATAGACAGCATACCCTTGGCCCCATCGTTCCCCATTCCTGTCAACATCACACCCACCCCCTCAGCACCAGCAGTATCTGCCACAGACTGCATCATTACATCCACAGAGGGACGGTGACGTGAAACTAACGGTCCCTTGACGATATCTACTGCATACTTTCCATTCTTGTTTTTCAATCGCATGTGATGATCCCCTGGAGCTAACAGCGCCCGACCTGGATAAACTTCATCTCCATTTTCTGCCTCCTTAACCTCAATCTGTGACATCTGATTGAGTCGCTGTGCAAAGGAATGTGTGAAGTGCTCAGGCATGTGCTGAACAATCAATATACCCGGGGTAGTCGGTGGAAACAGTGGAATAATATTTCGCAGTGCTTCGGCCCCACCTGTCGAAGCACCAATTGCAATTATTTTATCAGCAGCTCTGGCTAAAGAGGGTGATTTCAGAGGACTAGGTTTGCTCTGAATCTTTTTTTTCTTCAGCACCTCATTCATATCAATCCTTGCAGCCCAAGCAAGAGTATCTGTCAAACGGGCCAACATCGCTTTGAAGGCAACAGGATCCTCTGGGTTTGGCTTTGCGAACACTTCAATAGCCCCCAACTCCAAGGCTCTTAGTGCTTGATCCCAGTGGTCATCTACGATTGAACTCAGCACAATTATAGGCATGGGCCAATGTTTCATCAAGACCTCCATGAATTCCAAGCCATCCATTCTTGGCATCAGTAAATCAAGGGAGATCACATCAGGATTTCTTTCAATGATCATATCTCTAGCTTGGTATGCATCCTCAGCAGCACCAACGACTTCAATACGTGAATCCCGACTGAGTTCTTTTGTGAGGACATTTCTGACAATCGGTGCATCATCCACGATCAGCACTTTGACTAGCCCACCTCTCATTTCATTTGCCTCTGAATATTTTATAAAGACTGGAAATTAACTCGATTAGATCCGCTGGTAAATAGAACTTTGTAAATACTTCAATGAATTCTGCAGGCCAATTAAACTTTCCGAGTGACCTACAAAGAGATACCCACCCGGTTTGATATAGCTACTCAAACGCTCAATCAGTTTTTCCTGATCGTCACGGTCAAAATATATCATGACATTTCTGCACATGATGAAATCAAACTGGGTCCGTAACGGATATTCCTGAATTAAGTTCAAGCGGCGAAATCTAATCATTGTTTTCAATTGATTACTGACCTCAAACATCTCGTCATTGTTTTCTGGAAGAATCTGACAATAACGATTGCGCAAGACTTCAGGTATTAGAGTCAACTGATTGACTGGATAGCGACCTAGTTCCGCCTGATCCAGCATTCCAGTGGAGATATCAGTAGCTAGAATCTTTACATCTCGACCACCCAAAACTCCTCCAAATGTGTCGAGCAGCGTCATTGCAATCGTGTAGGCCTCTTCACCACTCGAACAGGCACAACTCCAAATACGGATCATTTGTTGTTTTTGGAGGTGTGGGTAAACTTCGTGCTTTAAAAACGTGAAATGATCACTTTCCCGAAAGAAATCTGTCTTGTTGGTGGAAACAGCGTTCAACAACAAAACCATTTCCAAACCAGTTTCATCATTTAGGACACGCTCCCAATACTCTCCATAGGAGTTTATCCCAAGTTGATGCATCCGTCGGTATAGCCGAGTCATCAACAGCTGCTTCTTCTGGAGCGACAGGCTGATGCCTATACTTTCATGAATCAGTTTTCGGAAGTCTTCAAACTCCGAATCATCCATTTGAGGAAGTAACATCTACAAAGTTCAATTACCTAAATTTCTTGTAGTCGAA
>NYVT01000055.1:0-11093 GCA_002684675.1 Deltaproteobacteria bacterium | reverse complement strand
TAGAGCCAAGATTTTTGAGGGCAGTATCGTTATCAATCTTGCTGTCCAGACCCTGCTGCTTCATTGTCGTGTGCAAATGTGCTATTGCTGTTGCTGCAGAAATCATCGTTTTGCCCACTGCAGAAGTGACAGCTGCTGTTGCGTTGTCAAAGGCATCTACCGAGACATCAAAATTGACCGACTTCGCGGCTAGGGTGGTTTTTGTAGCATCACTGATGCTGATGCCGTTGCTCGGATCCCCATCAGCATCCAAGGTTTGCAGTAATCGACTGAGATTGATTACCTTCTGATCAGCTGTCCCAGAAGCACCCATCACCTCAACCGGGGTTAGCTTGGCTGCACCAGTCACACTGCCTAGTGAAATGCCACCAATGGTGAAACTGACCTGATCACCGGGGTTGTAATAGAAACGACCGCTTGAATCTGTAACACCGCCCAAGCCGCTGTTAGTTGAATAATCTACTCCAGCTACGGCACTATCCAGGAAAACTCCTGGTGAGCCCTCTCGCTCAACGTTATCCGCAGTAATTACTTCATCTTCTGTGGGGGCACAACTGGAGTTGAGCAAGATGAAACACGAAAACAACAGTATCGCTAGATTTCTATGTCCAGACATTATTTGTCTCCGGTACAGGATTACTACTTCTATATCAAACTTGAGTTGATCTTCTGATTATCCTGATATTGCAGATCTTTTTTGATATCAGGATTTTTTCTAGTCGACTTAGACTGGTTGTCAATAAACCCATGGGTGCAGCTGTGCTACTCATCACCAAGGGGGCACTCCCAGCCCTTTGGCTAAAATAAAATGTGGCGGGGAAACTTCTTGTCGGGTTCTGACAAACTCTTTTTTGTCAGCTCATAGGCAATAGTTTAAATATTCTTCATATTTGTAGATAAAAAAAGCAATTTTTCTACCCAGGCTTATTCGGACCCGCAATTATTGATCCTCAAAGATATTCCCTGTAGAGGTAAGATCACGGTCCAAATCTCAATTGTTGAACCGCCCTAGATGTGAGGCGATCAGAGAGATTACTCCCACGTTGTTGGATTCCATGAGCTTAGGATCAGACCCAAGTCACAACTCGAGCTTCTTGAGAGATATTGGGGTGAGGAATCAGCGTTCGAGGACGTTCTGAATGTCCTTGATGACACCGTTGGTCAATGGCACGATGGGAAGGTCGTTGGGATCGTCACCAAAGGGATCTTCGATCTCCAAACCAATTTCCTCAATGCCCACCAATGCATAAATGAAGAAAGCCATGATCACTAAAGTCATGTAGCCGAACATGGGAATCAGTACGAAGGGCAGAGTGACGAAGTAGATCCCCATGAATACCTTGAGTTGGTTCACATAGGCGAAGGGCAAAGGTGTTTGACGGATTCTCCTCAAAGCGTGCGTAGCTCCTTGCAAATCTGCAATTGATTGAACAATCGGGTTGAACTCAGAGGGATGCATCCAGCGCTTGCGAACTCCCAACCGCAGATCCGTGTTCAGCATGCTAAGTAAACCATTGAGCTTATTGCCGTGCTGATTCAGTCGCTGATGGAGCTGTCCCGTCAGCTTGCCCATAGATTTCAGAGTGATCCCTTCCCTCAGATCGTCCCGCATCGCCCCCATGTAGGCCGCTATCAGCATGCCGATCTGCTGTCGATATTCTTTCTCTTCTTCTGGAATCACTGCATTCGCTTGATTCATCAGATTGCGGGCTGCAATGCACAGTGAACCAAGTTGTTTTCTTCCTTCCCAGTAGCGATCGTAGGAAGTGTTGGTTCTAAATACCAACAACAAACCGAGCGCCACTCCGACAATCGAATGTGCTTGGGAGCTCATCTCGAACCCAAGTCCTGTGAACTCAAAGAATAAAATTAAGGCCAGAGACCACAACATCATTACGAAGACGTAGGGCAATACTCGTGGGAGCACCGTACCGGTGTAGGCGAAAATGATCTTCAGGCGCTGATCAGATTGATAATTCATCATGGGATTTCTCTTATAGAAAACATCTGAGGCATTGAGAATCCTTCTCCATCTAACTCCATGTACAACTGACGCAAAGTACAAATTCTTCTAAATGAGCAAATTTTTGACCGATTGGTCCGACAAAGAACCCTAGTCAGGAATTGAATCGTAATCCTAACAATGATCTCAAGCTCAAGACGTTGTCAAACTTTCTTCTTGTCCAAAGCTTTTCGCTACACTTGTTCTCTTTATCTTTTCGAACGAACCCATCTACTTGTCAACTTCTAGTTAAGGAATACTAAGGTAGGGGCACCAACCAATGACACGAGAAACAGAAAGAGAAAGTTCTGGATCGCTGTGGGGTCTTGGAATTTTTGATAGTGCCAACAAGGGTGAATGGCTTCAACCTACAGGAGAAGGAAAGGAAGTATCTGAAACAGAGGAAGACAGTCTGGTACAGCAAATAGATCGCGGGCGACAACAAATGCCGTAGAACCCACCTGGAGTGCCATGAAAGATCTTGAATCTAGTCCGTCTGGAATAAAGGTCTGGTTATGATAAACATCCGAAAACTAACAGCAAAAAGCTTTAGCCGATGTCTGGAACCTCGAGAGCCGTTTCGAGAACACCAAGAATGATAAAGATGGCCACCATGAAGATGAGCCAAATGAAGAAGTTTCTACCATCATTCATCATAACCGACTCCTGCCCTTTTGGATTTGGAGTTATGAATTAACTAATTATATAAGTTTAGTAGCTACTTATCAATCAGTAATGTCAAGTGATGATTTTACAAATATCTCCTGCTTTTATTGATTCCACCTTCACTTTCAGGCCACCTACCAAATTATCACAAAACACCGCTCAGTAAACAGATCTCAGGGACACTTGGATTGTCAGTTTATCCAAGTAGTTAAACTCTAGTCAGTAGAAGAGCCAAATACCCTAAAAACTTCGGCAGGTCTTTCTTGGAAATAACCAGACCAACAATGTGCTCAAAGCAGCACAGCTTGGTCAATGGCCGTAGAAGTGAGAAGAACAGGGAGTAAGGTACCGGTGAGCCGATGAACCACAACTGGTTATGACGTCTGGGAAGTTATGGTTCTTATCTGGTCCGGTAGGGTAATGATTAGGATCTTCAGTGGATTAATCTAGGAAATATCTGGAACCTCCAGAAGTGTCTCCAATACTGCAAGCGTGACAAAAATTACTGCCATGAATACGAGCCACACAAAGAAGTTTCTACCCTCATTCATAGGTAGTTCTCCAGAGGATTGTTGAGCCAAATTCGCAGAGAATGAAGGAGAAGTTAGACTGGCACAATTCAGATGTGCTTCCTATTGACTTTTTTGAGCTAAAAGGTCCAATGCGCCCAGGGAAGTATTTTGAACACTTCCAATGAAGCAAAAACACAACTCATGCAAATCGGTGTAAGTAATCCCATCTTCCATCACTTCTATCTGATGCGATAACGCTTCCTTGCGAGCCAGTAAATCCATTTGGGATTTGGCATTTGCAATATCCGAGTCAAGCATGAATTTATTTTAAATTATAACTCAGACTATCTAGGCCAGATTGAGAAGATAGCCCTAAGCTTTCAGAGATTCTGAAAATGAAGATTTTGAGGAGGGTATCAGCAATGTGTTTATTAGCCTTTCCATTACGCTAAGTATTTATAGAAAAGTATAGAACTCAGCATCATACACCTAAAAAGTGGGTTGTTCGGGATTACTATCTCGATTAACCCAACGGTTGTGGGCCAAGTCTGATCAAAATCGATACGTAATATGAAGGTTGCTGTACAAGAATAAAGAACATCTGCAACCCTAACTCGAAACTCTACATGACCGAAAATCCTGTCAAACTGATAGAATCAAAAGACTAGTACTAAAGTTCGAGAATGGGTTCATACGCCTTTACCAGAGCCTGGGTTGCCATCAATGAGGGCAATGAAATCGACAGTCGCTCTTACGCGGTGATATTCTGCGAGTGGAATCAGTGGGCCAAATAAAAGGAATGGAAGAGGAACTAAACTTCAACCGCCTACGAAGAGATATATAAATAATTTTACCATTTTGTAGGAAGCAACTTTATTTACGCTTGCCGGAATAACAGACAAACTTGGAGATTCTAGGATCAAGAACCAAGATGGGTGGCTGCTGAAAGGTTCATCTTACAAAAGAATATGATTCGCTCTTTAGCCCTGCTGGCAACAGTTACTCCCCTAGTTTATATCGGTAGAACAGAAGGAAGATCAATAGCTTTACTTCTGAAAAACCTCCTCAAAAAATGGGGCTGTAGCAGGCAACTCATTCACAAAGGGAAGCTTACCAGATCTGCTTAATAGCTCTGCGATGTAGGTTTCTAACTGCTGCCTTTTGAGCTTTTCAATTGACAACTGTTGCTGTAGATCTTCGATACACGATTCCAACTGCTCCCGTTTCAGTTGTTCTAATGCTTGTCGCTTTTGCTGATCCTTAAACTGCTCCCTCATCAATTTTAGTTCCTCAACTAACTCGTTGAATCCAGTGATGGGCATGTATGTCCTCGGTAGCTGTGTGATACTTTAGATGTATGAATAACAGTGCACAGTGAGTGCCCTAGTAATTTTCAACATATTGCCACACAACTTGCCAACGCTTGAAAAATACTTGGAAAGTAACTGAAATTAAATTCTTNTCTTTCCTAGCTTGTACAAAAGTTGCTAGATCGTTTGTTTCATCTGCAGCCTCTGTTGCTGCTCCTCACTTAATTGCTTTTGTAGTTGCTCGATCTCCTCGGGCAGTTTCAACAATTCTTCTGCNACCTCGCTAAAATTTGAGAGAGACAGGACAGAAACCTGTGATGNTACTTTNGGAGAGTATCAAAACCCATAAGAGTCGACTATNGGTGAGCATAACGATANAGACAATTTAGCGCTACATGCNGAAATTGAAATAGGACGAGCTTNCTAACAGCTTCTGTCCTGATCCAATCAACGCTTTGAGGACTTATGATCGTAGGACTGACGACTAGAAATTTCTATTCAAAATGTTTGAGCATTCCCNAGCCAAGGTGCTGTAAAACCCAACCAATCACGATTTGCCAAACTAAAGTCCAGAAGCACAGAGGCGCATGAATTCTCTGTCTCCCGCTGGCAAGCGCAACGTCATCCGCCCNTTGATTCCAAGAGAAATGAAAACTCGTGGTGGAGANGCTCTGTTGCCTGAGAAGCTACAGGATTTCTTTGCCTTACGACTTGNTGACAGCAACGNTCTGCAAAGCCTTCTNATAGCTTGGTATTTTTTCCCAGAACTATCCTGTACCTTCACAACNTCGGGCGAAACAGCAGGCTATTAATANTGAANTTTTCTTTATGGCACCAAAGCACCAGTGGTATTGCAGGCGGTGTATTATTTCGATGGCAATTATTTAAATGTCCCATGCNGATTCCTAATTCTTTGGCCAATAACTCTTTATCCTCAAACTCTGGATAANTTTCCTACATGGCCCGANTAATCTCTGAAAANTTTTTATACATGGCATTCCTCTACACTTGNTTGAGAAAAATGCACTGANAACACGGCTGGATTGAAATTTAANTATTTGAAATNACTGTTTATATTACATACACAAACTGCCTCGTTTAGACAAACACAACCCTCAACAACCAATAATTCCAGCATCCCTCATGTTATAAGCATAAGATTCTGCATTTACCGTTGCTCCACACACAGGACAAAAGTAGTGACGCACGGGTAGACCACTCTCACCTCTGGTTACATATTCCGAAGTTTCTCCACTAAACTGAACGTTGGNGCTATCATCAAATANTACAAAAACTGCCACTGTTCCAAGAAGCCTTCGGCAGCGCATNCAATTGCACTGAAAAGCCAGCCANGGATCTGCTTCTGCCTGAAAAAGAAATTCCCACAATAGCANCCACACTGGTNTGTGATCATATTTATCCTCTGATCTATGCCGTATTTANTTAATTANAATGATCAGCATNTCAGATTGCTAATGCATTGGTTTTTTTACTCTGGTCAGTANCTGATTGATACCTCTTTATCTCCTTACTTTTGTTTCTTTCTTTTTTGTTCGAAGTGAACGAAGTCCAAAGCTCTTTCAAATCCTGCTAAGTAATAGATCATCTGTTCAAAAGACATTCGATGNNTAATGTAAACACCTTGTTTTTCATTGAATATTCGAAATGATTTCTTCTCTTTTGAATACCTGACTTCCAGTGAATCCATAAATTTGTGTCTGGAATTTTGATCAATTTTTTCTAAAAGATTTTGTAGGTGTTTCCTCTGCTTTTTNTGATCAGACATACTTGCTCCTNAGTTTTAAAATTATCGTATCAAAGTTGTTTTTTTATTTTAGATTTTCAATTCCATAGTTCTACAAAAAACCATAACACTCAAATAAGTGAAGTCCCGATATATTATAAATCCGTTAGCTGGATCACACCCTNAAAACCCAGCGGCTATAACTAGCATGCACTCTCTACGATGAGCTTCTCTTGAAGCCTTAGNAACNTTGAGTCCTTCGCCAAAGGTAAAAATCAGTGGCAAGCCNCCTAGGTTGCGCATTCCGTAGCGAAAACCAATACCTATTCCAACTATTGNATGATTCGNAAAAGAATTTGTTCGGAACGGTAGCTCTATTTCTGTAAAATTTGCAAAATCGGCAAACAAAGACAGAACGCGATCCTCTGCAAAGGATACATCTTGCTTGAATTTTAGGAGATTCAACTCACGAACTCGGAATTCATTTCGATAATAGCCAGCCACTACCAGATCGCTAGCCAGCCCTCCCAATTTATAGGCACTGAAAAAATCTAATCCTCTTCCGGTAGCATNCAGCAGTGATCCTTTCCATTTAGTTCGATCAAACTCAATATGATCCTCAATTTCTAATATATTGTGAACTGGGCTGCCATTTTCTAAAGCATCCACATCAAATTCCCAGTTGTTCCAGTACAATCTTTTGTATTGGCGTATCTGAATCTTTGCGAGTCCATCTTTGTGAAGAAGTCCAGCTTTCTGGATAGAAGCCTCAGAAAACCTTTCCGAGAAAGACGGTGGGAGCCGAAATCCATCCATTGTCTGATCCTCAATTGCACTGAAATAATATTGGCTCTTTCCAACCTTGAATGAGGTNATCCAAGGAATTTGCGTTAACAATTTCATACCCACAAAAGCTGAAGTTCGATTACCCCGAAAGAAAAAATTTTCTAATCTGGTTCCATTATCATAAAGATCAGTAGCATTGCCTTCTGTCAAAAAAGTAGCGTCAACTCCAACTTCTACCTTCAACCATTTTTCTGGTATGAGAGAAACGCTTGCCGATGGAGAAACCGTCNGATAACCCAACAACAGAGTAGTAAAATTATTCAAATTACTCTCATGGCTGAGAATAATTAGTGGGGTAGACTGCCCCTCTTTACTGCCCAATGGCCAAGCTGCACCGAGAGCNACAATTGTTGGGAAGGACTGNTCCTCAGAAAAAGCCGGCAGTGCCCATGGTATGACAAGTAGCCAAAAACACAGAAATTTGATCATTATTAAGAAGATGTGCAGATAAAAACTCTCAGAAATAACGGAGCAAACACATTCTAAATGTTACAGTCTCAGTTGAGGAGATTGTTACAATCACAGATACTAGAATTCGCAAAGTAAAGGAAGACAGGGAAAGACAGCTACTTCTGAAGGGAAGGAATTAAACAGAAGAGACCAAATCAGTAGGAATTCCTTCAGGCACGGCTTGATTCGAAAGGTCAATGGAACTGTATGCGGATAGCTTCGTTTCTACCGATTCAACAGAAAGTANACGATAANACTCAGAAGAATCATGTTCAGAAAGAGCAAAAAACCGATTTTATCTANNGATCTACGAAAACCTTTGAGGGAATCAGCAGTTNCAGCGCTATTCATTCTAATTCTAATCAATTCATAGCAGATCTGACCTAGTAAGTCTTTTTCGGTGCTTTCCTTAATCGTTTTCGAAAGAACCTCATGCTCTCTGTTCGAAATTTGATAATCTTTTCTATTGTGGTGAAAACCTGTTTTTGATGTCTGATGATCCTTCCCCATGATTTGTCTTTTCCCTTGATATTTTTTAGTAGCAATNGGGCTTTAGCTCAAAATAANGGCTATCCTTAGGGCGAGTTGGGACTCNCGGCATNAAACCCTTGACCCACTCACACTGGGGCTACTCGTCCGCNTGGGAGCAATCTTTCGTTGAAGGTGACANTACGCGTGTGTTAGGAATGCTGAGCGAGGAGGTTTTTGATCCNGTTGACACACATCAGAGCATGATCAATTTACGATGNAGAATTTTNTCGGTAGNATCAACAGANCGCNTAAGTAATCTGCGTAGCAATTACGACTTTTTTGCTACCAAAATGGTTTTTACTGAGGAGGTAAATTTGTAGGTTATTGATTTTACTGGCGCACCTATCAGGATTCGAACCTGAGACCTTCTGAACCGCAATCAGACGCTCTATCCAGCTGAGCTATAGGTGCATGCAGTAGGGGCCAAGAAGTGTGGCGGAGGAGGAGGGATTCGAACCCTCGGTACAGTTACCCATACGGCACATTAGCAATGTGCTGGTTTCAGCCACTCACCCACTCCTCCGGAGCAAAAATACTTGGCGGAGGGAGAGGGATTCGAACCCCCGAAGCTCTCGCTTAACGGTTTTCAAGACCGCCGGTTTCAACCACTCACCCATCCCTCCAAAAGCCGTGAAGAATAGGCTGCTGACACGGAGAATGCAAGATTATTTTGAGGAAATCACGGAGAGTTTTGTCTGACCGCAGCTAGCGTTGGCTACCAATTACTACGGTCAGAAAACAAAGATAGGAGAGTCGAAAAAGAACTTAACTGAGCAGTTTAACAACAGACTGAGATCGTGCATTCGCCTGAGCCAGCATCGCTGTTGAAGACTCAACCATGATCTGGTTGCGGGTAAACTTTGTCATTTCTTCAGCCATGTCAGCATCTCGGATTACAGATTCTGAACTCATCACGTTCTCGTGGGCAATCCGCAGGTAATTCAGGTTGCTTTCCAAGTTGTTCTTCTGGAAGGCTCCAATCTCTCCTCGCGTCGAGGACACTTCTTCCAGAGCCCGATCCAACACACGCATACTATCCTGAGCTTGAATCGCGTTGGTCACGTCGATATCTGCCAAAGACTGAAAATCACTAACATTCTCAACGCCAGTACCGAGGCTGTTGGTACGCATGTTCCTCAGAGCCAACGACGAGGTTTGCTCTGCATTTGAGCCAATTTGGAAGACTAGAGAGTTCTGCGCCAGCGTAACTGTTCCAGCATTGACTGGTGTGAAGTTTCCTAAATCTCTCTCTGCAAGCTGTACTGCGGGCTCCAAAGAGTCTGGAACATCTGCTGGATTTGGTTGACTAGGCAGTGCCTCACCAGAATAACGAATGGCCAAACCGTCAGTGTTGGCGTTTCCAACGTTGCCTGTAAGTACTTGGCCCTTTCCCGTTGCTTCCTCACCATTGATCTCTCCAGCTACGTCCAAGCCATTGGCAATGGTGTCGTAAACATCGCCTTTGGAAGAAAGTAGTCCTTCAGTAGTACTTGAAACTTTGAAAGAGTGTTCACTTCCAAATTCTTTGTGACGCAAGCTAATGATTTGAGGAGCATTCGCGTTTGTCTCACTCTCTGGAGCACGCATCAGATCAACATTCAAGCCTGCTTCCTTGATCGCAGCATTCAAAGCATTGAGATTGTTCTCTACAGTCTCGCCTTGGATCGTTTTGAAATTTACTGTCTTAGAACCCTCTGTAATAGTCAGCTGCTCCCCACGGTCAATGATGTCATTAGTCAGTTCGACAGTCCCCGCCATCTGAGCCCGACGAGCTGCCTGAGTAAGGCTCACTTCGTAGCCTGTTGCCCCAGAACTCTGAGTTGCCTGAGTTGCTCCAACAAACTCCAGATCGGCCCCAGAGACGACACCCGTCGCCCCCTTGCTGCCATCCAGCAAGGTCTTAGTCCCATACTGAGTGTTTTGGGCTATGCGGTTGACAGTTGCCAAAATATTGTCAATTTCCTGTTGGTCAGCTCGAAGCATTACATCATCATTGACCGCCTCGTTGGCAGCGTGAACTGCCAGCTGTCGAGCAGTAATCAGCGCTGAACTGACCTCATCCAATGCTGCCTCTGCTGTCTGAACAAGCGAGATGCCTGCCTCAGAGTTGTCAATCGCTTGCTTCAAACCTGCTGTTTGGGATCGTAAGCGTTCACTGATTACTAAAGAAGCAGGTCCATCTGCTCCGCGATTAATCTTCATTCCAGATGACAGACGCTCCATCGACTTGGATTGTTCTGTATTATTGATTGTTAAATTGCGATGCGTATTGATCGCAGAAACATTGGTATTCACACGTAAGGACATACTTCCTCCTTGAAAACAGGAACTGATCGGAATCTACCTTGTACATTCCGAATGGTGCGGGAATCACCACCTCCCTGTGTCATTTCCCTTTAAATACATGCCACAAAACGGAATGCTCCCATACCACATTCCCGGAAAACGCTCGGTGGCCCATTTCCGCATTGCTTTGCAACAACTTGGTTCCCATCTCTCGATGGGGACATCGGTTTTGTAGACATCTCTTTGGACACCCACACCTAGGATCGAAATTTGGGTTGACTGAAAGACTCCAAGCCGTACCCAAAATTTTCAAAAAACTATAGAGCTGAAAAATTGATAATCCGAAAAACTTTAGTTATTAAGATTTGTCATAAATTCAGGGTCTTGAATAAAAATTTGGCCCATGAATTCAGATATCCACAAAAATGAGACTTTTGCGGGAAGAGTCTGTCATTCTCTCACATTGCTTGCCACAAAATTGGATTTTCCCATACCATTTTCCCAGAAAACACTCGGTAGCCCATTTCCGCGTTGCTTTGCAACAACTTGGTTCCCATCTCTTGATACTGAAAGACTCCAAACCGTGCCCAAATTTTCAAAAAGCTACAGAGCTAAAAAATGATAACTATAGAAACTTTAGTTAACTAAATTTTTTTATAGATTCAGGGTCTTGAATAAAACTTTGGCCCGCGAATTCAGATACACATAAAAACTGAATTCTTTCAGGAACAATCTGCCGAATCATA
>NYVT01000054.1:0-26111 GCA_002684675.1 Deltaproteobacteria bacterium | reverse complement strand
CTCAACGCCGTTAAGAAAGACATTGAAGCGCTGATGACCAGCTCGCAAGACTGGTGGCCCGCCGATTACGGACACTACGGCCCCTTCATGGTACGCATGGCCTGGCACAGCGCGGGTACCTACCGTATCGCTGACGGTCGTGGAGGGGCCGGAGCTGGAAAACAGCGCTTTGCTCCTCTCAATAGCTGGCCAGACAACACTAATCTTGACAAGGCTCGACGCCTGCTGTGGCCAGTCAAGCAGAAGTATGGCAACCAGATCTCTTGGGCTGACTTGATGGTCCTCGCTGGAAACTGCGCCATGGAGTCCATGGGCTTCAAGACCTTTGGCTTCGGTGGTGGACGTGCCGACGTTTGGGAACCAGAAGAAGACATCTACTGGGGAACAGAGACTGAGTGGCTAGCCGACAAGCGTTACAAGGGTGAGCGTGAGTTGGAAAATCCACTGGCAGCCGTACAGATGGGCCTGATCTACGTCAACCCACAAGGACCAAACGGCGAGCCTGATCCAGTTGCCTCTGGAGGCGACATTCGTGAGACTTTTGCTCGCATGGCGATGAATGATGAAGAAACTGTTGCGCTAGTCGCTGGTGGTCATACCTTCGGCAAATGCCACGGTGCCGGTGATGCTGCACTGGTTGGGCCTGAGCCAGAAGGTGCCTCAATCGCCGAGCAGGGCCTTGGTTGGACCAGCAAGCACGGCAGCGGTAAGGCGGGTGACACAATCACCAGTGGTATCGAAGGTGCTTGGACCCCAAATCCAACTCAGTGGGACAACGGGTACTTCACTACGCTCTTCAAGTATGATTGGGAACTGACCAAAAGCCCAGCAGGTGCCTGGCAGTGGCTGGCCAAAGACGTTACTGATGCAGATATGGCCCCAGATGCTCATGATCCTTCCAAAAAGCATCGACCTATGATGACTACGGCAGACATGGCCATGCGCATGGATCCAATCTACGAGAAGATTTCACTGCGCTTCCGCGACAATCCAGACGAGTTTGCTGATGCCTTCGCCCGTGCTTGGTTTAAGCTGACTCACCGTGATATGGGTCCCAAAGTGCGCTACCTGGGATCAGAAGTTCCTGAAGAAAACCTGATTTGGCAAGATCCTGTTCCAGCTGTTGACCACGCTTTGGTTGATGCTGGTGACATCGCGCAACTCAAAGCCAGCATCATGGCAACCGGTCTATCTACGTCAGAACTTGTTGGAACTGCTTGGTGTTCTGCGACTACCTTCCGCAATTCAGACAAGCGTGGTGGTGCCAATGGTGCTCGCATCTGTCTGGCTCCTCAGAAGGATTGGGATGCGAACCAACCAGAGCAACTAGCCAAAGTGCTGCAGGCATTGGGCGGTGTTCAAGAAACCTTCAATGCTTCTGCTGGTAGCGGCAAGAAGGTCTCCATGGCTGACCTGATTGTGCTTGGTGGTTGTGCTGCGGTCGAGCAAGCTGCCAAAGCTGGTGGACACAACATCGAAGTGCCTTTCACTCCTGGCCGTACTGATGCGACAGCAGAGCAAACCGATGCTGACTCTTTCGCAGTACTGGAGCCCCAAGCAGATGGCTTCCGTAACTATCAGAAGGCCGCCTTCACTGTTTCCACGGAAGAATTCCTGGTGGACAAGGCCCAACTCATGACCCTGACTGCTCCAGAAATGACAGCACTGGTCGGCGGCATGCGCGTTCTAGATACTAATCAAAATCAGTCGAAGCACGGTGTCTTCACTGATCGACCTGGCGTACTGTCCACAGACTTCTTCGTTAATCTGCTAGACATGAGTACAGAATGGAAGGCAAATTCTGAGGAGGAGGAAGTTTTTGAAGGCCGTGATCGCGCAAGCGGTGACCTGAAGTGGACTGGTAACCGTGTGGATCTAATCTTTGGTTCTCACTCACAACTTCGAGCAATCGCTGAAGTCTATGCTCAGAGCGACTCCAAGGAGAAGTTCGTCAAAGATTTTGTGGCTGCCTGGAACAAGGTGATGAACCTCGACCGCTTCGAAAGCTAATCCTACTGACGGATCGGTCAACCTTTTGTTGATTGCTCTCATCTCCATACGGCCTGTCGGGCTTGCTCGTCAGGTCGTCCTACTAACTGCTATACCAGCCTGAAATCTAACTTTGCCAGCGCCTCTCTTCGCTTGCNANAAAATTGAGATTTTCNCNTCACTTCNCACATTTNCNACGANTANTCACTGTAAAAAGCTGACCGTCCACNCTTTTNGGCAGCACNNTGCTCTGGGTGACTAGCCCAATCGAATTGGGTAACATCTTCTTCAAATTCGACCAGTGTTAGCCGCTCTTCATCTTTAGCAACGAAGACCCTGTGGGATTTGTAACCCGGTATCGACCTTGCNAGCTTCGACATTTGTGGGGCNANCTCTCCATACTCTGCTNNAGCCTTTAGGCGCAATCTTGAGCAAAACANCGTTAGAANCNTNGTTTTCTACTTCTGCGCCTNTTGAAACCCAATAGNTTCGTACCCAATCTACTTGCCATCCTTCATTGTTGTAAAATGGGGTTTCAATTCGTCTATTACAACNACTTGGGGTCACCCTCCAATTTNAACGCATGGNAATTATCGAACTGCACGATAAAGTCTGCTTGCTGCCGAATTTGATTGGCTTCTAAGTATTCACCATAGAGTCTTCCTTCCCCCTTGAGATAAGTCTCTATGAAATCTGGATTGAAATCACTGCGCTCGTCCAGTTCGAATANTCGTGCTGCCGCNGCCTTGGGAGTAAGATCCAGTACGATCTTTATGTCCAGTAGTTTATGTATTTCAGGTANAAAAATTGTTGTTCCCCAGAGCAATACAACCATCTCTGGNGCCCAAAACAGTGGGTATGATGAGGTTTCACAGCCTTGCAGGAAATCGGGCTCATCAATCACAGTCACAGTATTCCCAGCGGCATAGGGACGCAGCAGTGTATCAAGAATCCAGTCTCGTTCCCGGGGAGTTCGCCAATAATCGGCTACGGTTGAATTCTTGTGCTCAGGACTCAGTAGTTCCAGCAAATCAAAACCACCAACCAGTACACCCTGTTCTTCCAGAGCTTCCAGTAATTCTCCCACAAAATATGCATGTCCACAGTCATCTGGGCCACCAATGCCAACCAATAGTGGCTTGCTGGGGGCCTCCTGTTTGCTTTTCAGTAGTTGTTCCGCTATCTCTAGGGTTGTGTTGCGGCTGGGATGAAAAATTTGCAGCAAGTCTTCAATGCGAGGACAATAGAACCCGTTGGGAACAAGGACTGGTTGACGACTGGCAAAATGGGAATACTGATCCTGTANCCAAGCGTGAAGATTGGAGCGATCTGTAACCCAGAAATGATCGGCTTGGCCTAATTGGGGATTGTGACGGCCACTGCTTTCGGGGGATCCAGAAACGATTGATATCCCTGAGAATTGCTGCCAGTCGTTGGGAGAGAGTTCTTCTCCCAGTANTACTAAGTGAAAATCACGTTCCTGCAGCACCCGTAGGAGTTCACGAAAATTTTCCCACTGTTCCTGACTAAATTCACCTGTCAGACTATCAAGATCAAAGACCAATGTCTGAACTNGTGCCGGATGGAAGTCGGCCGTNTTCATTTACTCATTCCNGTTATTTCAAGTTACGTCTGTGCTAAAAACTCACAATCAGGTCCTACTTGGGGCCCTGCGAGGACTGGATNTCATGCTGGCTTTTCTGGCTTGGGAGTTTGCCTACCGAGCTCGTTTTTTCTGGCTGAACTGGCCCGGTGCTGACTACATTCCGGATCATGTCGAATACCTCAAGGCCGCTTTTGCTGCAGCCCTATTGACAGCACTCGCCTTTTCCCTGGCTAACGTCTACCGTCCCCAATCCTTCATTCGTCCCCGCCAGGATTTNNTCTACCTGCTTCGTGGAGGGNTATATTTNTTCCTCGCTTTGGTGGGAGTTGCCTTCTACTACCGGGAATTCTCCTACTCTCGAGTACATACACTCTATTTNCTGATATTCCTACTCCTACTGCTGGTACTNTCTCGTTACCTAGCCCGCAAGAGCATGAAGTGGCTGCATCNGCGTGGCTACCACCTCAGGAAAATTGCTGTGATTGGCTCNGGTGAGACCGCACTGAACTTTGCACAACGACTGGCTGGTTATCAGCGAACCGGAATCCTCCTGAAAGGGGTNCTGAGTCTGCAATCTGGAACGAACCTACCCACTAGCCTGCCACAGTTCACNGAANTAGAGGAACTGGTGCAACGTATTCATCGACAGGAGATTGATCAAGTCTTTCTCGCTCTCTCACCTACAGAGCAAGCACACCTACCCNAATTGAAAGAACAGTTTGCCGAACTCTGGGTGGATCTGCACATTGTCCCCNATCTTGGTAGCTTTCGNACATTGCACACCGAGACAGAAAATTTTGAGGGGATNCCTGTCGTAACAATTGTACGCAGTCCTTTATTTGGTTGGAACCGACTGCTCAAGCGTGGACTGGATATGGTAGGTGCTNCTGCTGCTCTGCTGATCTTTGGTCCCATCATGTTACTGATCGCTGGACTAGTCCGTCTGAGTTCACCAGGACCCATCTTCTACCGTCAGGAACGAATGGGACTGGATGGCCGAATCTTCAATGCATTGAAATTCCGTTCGATGCGCTTGGACGCCGAGCAACGCACCGGGGCAGTCTGGGCCAGTAAGGCTGATGATCGTTGCACTCCCATCGGACAGTTCATCCGCAAAGTCAGCCTTGATGAGCTACCCCAGCTCTTCAATGTACTGCGAGGCGAGATGAGCTTGGTTGGTCCCCGTCCAGAGAGGCCGGTCTTCATTGAGCAGTTTAAAAAACAGATCCCAGATTACATGCTGCGGCACAAGGTCAAGGCTGGCATTACCGGTTGGGCACAGATCAACGGCTGGCGCGGCAATACTTCCCTGGAAAAACGCATCGAATTCGATCTCTATTACATCGAACGATGGTCACTCTGGTTTGACATCAAGATTCTCTTCCTCACCATATTTAAGGGCTTTGTTGATCCGAACGCCTACTGAGCGAGCAGGATTCACCCTCATTGAACTGCTGCTGGCGTTAGCGTTGCTGTGCATCCTTCTTGTTCTTGGCATCGTTTCCCTTTCTCCACTTGTTGCCCAATCCCACCTTGATGCCACTACCAGTTATCTGCAGAGCTCTCTTGAAGAAGTACAAATTCAAGCTCTGCGTAACCTACACTCCTATCGGTGCGCTGTGAAAGCCGCTTATATTAGCGAGGTGTAAATCTCATGTAATGTCTGAAATGTACATAGTCCGTTGCAATTAGCCACAGGTGGCAACACCCTCGCAGATCTTGAAAGGGAATGGTGAAAATAGCATCTGCAGAAAAGGCTCAAGTCTCTGAAGCTATCTGATGAGCGACTTAGAGTCAGGACTAGATGGATATGGTTAAAGCTCGATTGCTTGAATCTCAGAACACAACAGGAGTATCGTGCCTGTCTCCCGAACAGATATATTAGAGGAAATGGACTGCGGTAGGGAGGGACGTTCATCTACTCCCTTGAACACGATAGTCAAACCTAATCAGACGCACAGTGGTTACTTTCAGATAATGTAAGGTAAGTTTTTGAACAAGGAATTTAAGTTAATCGTATCTAATATAAGCAAAAAGCACAGGAATACCCAAGTTGGTGATGCGATTCGGTTTGCACACCAATATGGTATCGGGAAACCNGTAGTACCCAAGGTAGGCCTGTAATGGGTTNGGCAGTCGATAACCAATCCGACCTATCCAAATCCTATAAGTGGACAGAGATGAANGCGAAAGGGAAATNGGAGAAGGGGTNGATNGTCTACCATTCAATCATATATTTAAGNAGAGATAATGCTTACTNAAAGACTTAAGAAGAGATTGGATGGGTTCANTGACTATTCTGTTAAAGGTAAGAGGAAAGTCAACAACCTGTTTAAGCTCATGGTTAATACCCCTGAGTTATGGGAGTGGACCTGTTTTAATGTGCAGGGCAACAAGGGGGGCAACGACTAAGGACCCAAACTGTACATACAAACCTAAGCATGTACGCAGGACATACATTCCTAAGAGTACCTGAAAAAGAGCTTGTTCCTACTGCTGAGTTGCACCCCACCAGGATTGCAACATTTTAGTAAGCTTATCGACAGTTGGCAACTCTCGGAAGGAAAAACCAAAGGTCTTGAAGTAACTAGAAGTTTCCAAGGCAACACTAAGCTCCGGATTCTTCAAGAGGCTATTGCTGACACCCAGCAACAAAGGAACTCCTTGAACCTCTTCCAGTTGCAGTAGTCGTTGTCTAAGTGGGCCTGCGTGCCAACCATGAAAAAGTTCAAGAGCAACNGAAGCTCCTGTCTGATGCTGCAGGACAAAATCTGGGAAGCAGTAGCGATCCCCTGGCAACGGCACAAAGCTACCGGCANGCTCCAACCGCCACTCTGGTAGGCGCTCTTTAAGGCGGTCACCAATCTGTTGAAATTCTGGAGGCACATAATCGTGGAATTGTTGGTAGTGCGAACGGACTCCACAACTCGNATCCAGTTGNAACTGAAGNGGTGGTTTCTGTCGGAAGCAGACCGTAGCTNGCAATTGCCAGTTTTTCTGTTGCAGGATTGCGGGGAAGAAATTGGCCAATTGCATTCCGTACTTCTGAGTTTTGTAGAATAGGCTCAGTGGNCCATCGATCCGAAGCTGAAAGATGCCCTGTTCACCTGTTGTGATCTGGACCAGCAATTGGTGAAAGCGTAGGTACTTGCACAGCTGGCGCAACGGTCCAGGNTCTGGGTACTCCAAGCGCAGTTCCAGAGCTTCTGAATTCAGCAGGAGCCCTTGTACCTGCGCACAGTTGTAGCGATGGAGTAGAGCATCTGCTCCAATGGGTGAGAATTGCAATAAGCGCTGCTGAGCTGGTAGATCTGCGTAAAGAGCTTCCTGAATCTGCGCAACTGGTTGACNNCGCAGAATCTCGAGACGCTTCCAAAACTCTTGAAGACTGGGATCTAAAGCTTTAGCTTCTTCACGCAAAGCTTGACGTGCCTGAATGAAGATTAACTCTCGGAAACACTGCTGTTCTGCTGGNTCTCCTGTGTCAAATTCGGATCGATCCAACAGCAGCTTTTCCAATCCACGTCCTATTGGAGTATCGAGTTGCTGGCTTTGTAATTGGAGTGAGGTTTCTACGCTAAGCTCCTGACGCGTCGAGCCATCTGCCGAAGCCTGCCTAAAAACTTCTACGAGGGCTTCCGCGGCTCTCTGCAAAGAAATATCATCTGGATCCAAAAATTGAGGATAGATTCTTCCTTTACGACTACGGAACCGCAGCAAGTCACGCGTTAGCAAAAGAATCTCAGCAGCATCGTTGATCTAAAGATTACAGACATNTCATCAGAACGGCTTGGCAGAAGCCATGTAGATCATGAAGGCGGATGTACAGAAGATNCCAATGTGGACGAACATTGCCATTGGCTTGGGCAGGTCACGTTTGAGAATCTGCATTCCATTTAAGAAGCCGAAAACAATCAGCAGCAATAAGCCAACCAGTTTATAGTGCAACCAGAGCCCATTGCTGAAGGCTCCCGTGATCATTGCTAGGTATAGACCCGTTGCTACGGCAATCCCCAAGATTGGGTAGTAGATGAACTTGTAAATTCGATGCTGAATCCACTGGGCTCCAGCAATCTGGGCATCTTCAGTCATTCGAAAACGAAAAACTACTGCGAGGGACTGTACGAACAGAGTTCCAACAACGAGACAAACAGCAGTCACATGAACGGCGACCATCGTATGATAAAGCATGGATGAACCACAATATGAGGTGAGTCAAAGATCTGTGAAGAACATTCAGCTTACGAAGTTACCCCGCAGTTGCAAGCAAGCTCCACCAAATCCACTTTCAATCACTGATTTGATTGGCGAGGGCTTCACCATACCGACCAACACAAAAAAATCATTGGCCTTCTACATCCCAAGAGTTGCCTCTGCTCAACGCTTATCGCAAAATAGAAGAACTTTTTAGTAAACCAACCTTCAAACTGATTTATCTTTTTTCCGAAGGAACTATAAATGTCAGAATTTCACACATTACAACTCACCGATCTAGAAGGTAACGAATGCGCTCTCTCAGACTACGCTGGCAAGGCTTTGCTGCTGGTTAATGTGGCGAGTCACTGCGGTAAGACCCCGCAATACAAGGGGCTCGAAGAGCTGCATCAGCGCTATCAGGAACAAGGCTTCAGCGTGATGGGCTTCCCTTGCAATCAGTTTGGACAGCAAGAGCCAGGAACTGCCCAAGAAATCCGACAGTTTTGTGACCTCAATTATAGAGTAACATTTCCCCTCTTTGCCAAACTAGAGGTCAGTGGAGTAGACCAACACCCGCTCTATGCGCTTTTGACCGGACCAACCGCCGCATTTCCAGGAAAGATCACCTGGAACTTCGAGAAATTCCTAGTTAACCAAGAAGGTGAGGTACAGCAACGCTTTGCCCCAAAAATAACTCCAAGTGATCCGGAACTGATCCAGGCTCTGGAAGCGCTGCTCTGAGTTATGCTTCGTTTTGGTAATCAGATGAACACGCCTCCCACCCGGTTGTTGCTGCTTGGGATACTTTCCGTGATGATCTATCTGAGTTTCAGCTCTCCAGCTAAGGCACAATTGCTTCCCATGGCTGGAATTCTTGGCAACGCTGGGCAGCAAAATTACGAGGACTGCATCCTTAATAACATGAAGGGAGTGCAGAGTGACATTGCAGCTCAGGCCATTCTAGATGCTTGTCGTAGCAAGTTTCCAAATATCAACGGAGGAGCTGGACTACCTGCTCAAAGCAAGCTGGGGATCCTACCCAACCAGGCACTCAACCAACTGAACGGCGAGTTGTTACAGGATCTAGGCAGTGAGTTGGTCTTCCGTCTCTATAATGGCAGTTCAGACTGGGAAATCCATTCCTTGACGCTAGGACTGCAGTATTGGGATCCAACTCGGTCAACCAGTATTGTGGAACGACACACTCAGATGATGTCTACTGAGCAATCATTTCTACCTTCACAGTGGCTGGAGATCCGGATGAACAACCCCTCAAACTCTCCTCACCTGTTACTGGAACGCTGGTGGTTTGAGAGTGCTAACGGTCGCCAACTACCCAGCTTGCCAACCAACCACCGAGAGTGATCAACTCACCATTTGACAACACGCGGCTTTTCGTCAGATCAGTAATCGTAGAAAACATCTGGATGAACGCCTTGCGGCCCTAAAAAATTTCCGTTAAGGTGGAATTCTAGATGATCTGATTGTCCCTCCATCCAGGCATATTCTGGTTTGAGCCAATCATCTTCTGCGCCGCTAATATCTTCCATTTCGTCAGACAGGAGTCTACCATGACAAAAGTGTGCATCGTGCAGAAGCGGCAGATTGTACTGCTGAAGAAGGAAATCTACGTCGAGGGCAGTCAGGAAGAGATTGAAGATTGGATCATTCACAACCAGTTGGATGACACCAAGTACCAGTGGCGAACCCACACTGAATATATCGATTCAGGGCACGAAGAGTACGAAATTCTTGAAGTTCCTGAGGACGATGGCTACGACTTCCTACGTTACGTCCGCAAGCCCCCAGTCTACAACCTGGAACGGGACAACGGCCGAAAAATTCAGACCAAGAAATAATTCTACTGCGAATGCCTCGAATCCTGGCAATCGCCCATGCCTTTCCTCCCCATTACTGCTCTCAAGATGAACTGAGTTCAGCCCTACGCATTGCTTGGCAGGACCAGAGACTCGATGTAGCAATTTTTGATCGCTTGCAGCGCAACGTTCAGGTTCAGGGACGCTACCTAGCTCGACCGTTAGAAGAGTACCATCACTTCAAATCCTTTACCCAAACCAACCAGATCTGGCAGGAAGAAGCTCTGTGCCTCAGTGAACAAGTGATCCAGCAAGTACTGGATCAAGCTCAGCTAGAAGCCGACCAAGTCCAGTTGCTGATGAGTACGACAGTGACAGGGATCGCGGTGCCTTCGCTGGAGGCCCGCCTGATGAACCGACTGCCGTTTACACCGACGACTCGACGGGTCCCACTGTTTGGACTGGGTTGTTTAGCTGGAACCGCTGGNATTGCCCGTTGTGCTGACTACCTCCGGGCTTACCCCACCCATTCCGCTTTGCTGCTCTCGGTGGAACTCTGCTCTCTGACTTTGCAGAAGCAGGATCTATCTGTAGCAAATCTGATTGCCAGTGGTCTCTTTGGTGATGGGGCTGCGGCTGCACTGCTCGTTGGCGACAAGCATCCTCTGGCCCTAGATGCACCTGTGAGTGTANTAGACTCCTGTTCAGTCTTCTTTCCAGATTCTGAAGAAGTGATGGGCTGGAAAATCAGTGCATCTGGCCTCAAGATTGTCCTCTCTCCGGGAGTTCCCCATTATACCCGTGAGATGCTACCTGGNCCCCTGAAGAATTTCCTCGCCCAGCACAACTTAGAGTTTGGTAATATCCGTCACTGGGTCAGTCATCCTGGAGGCCCCAAGGTGATTGATGCACTGGAAGAGGGGCTGGCATTACCAGTAGGAACACTGAACCGAACGCGTCAAAGTCTCANTGAGATTGGTAATCTCTCCTCGACCTCTGTGCTGATTATTCTGGAAGAATGGCTGNGTGACAGGATAGCAGAGCCAGGTGATTGGGGGATGATGCTCTCGATGGGGCCAGGCTTTTGTGCAGAAGCTGCGTTACTNCGCTGGTGAGCGTGGAGCGAGTCAATTTTCCTGACGATAGGGTGAGAGTTCTGGATTGTTTTCGATATTGCCCTGAATCGAACGCTTCTCTTCCTCAATAAATTCTCCAATCGCCTGATGAAAGACAGGATGGGCAATCCAGTGAGCGCTGTAGGTCAGATTGGGTAAGAAGCCTCGCTGGATCTTGTGCGCTCCTTGGGCACCCGCTTCAAAACGCTGCACACCTTGTTCAATTGCGTACTCAATCAGGCGGTAATAGCAGAGTTCAAAGTGCAGACTCCGAAAGTCCTGCCAACAGCCCCAGTAGCGTCCAAAGAGATGTGGTCCTTTGTGATAATTGATCGTACCTGCCACCCATTTGCCCTGCTTGCGGGCGAGTGTCAGTACCAAGTGATCTCGAAAATGCATGAAGATGTACTGGAAAAACTCATAACTCAAGTAAGGCATCGCCCACTTGCGATCAATCGTAGTCAGGTAGAAGTCATGCATCACTCGGCAGAGTCTCGGCTCAATCTCCTCTCCTTGCAGCAGAATCACCTCCAATCCTTGTTCCTGAACCTGCCGACGTTCTCGCAGAATCTCNTTGCGGCGTTTGCTTCTGAGTCGACTGAGGAAGTCTTCAAAGCTTCCATAACCCTGATTCTGCCAATGAAATTGAAAGCTATGTCGCAATAGTAGACCAGCCGCTTCATAGATTTCACGCTCCTCTGTAGGAATAAAAAGAAAGTGCAGAGACGAACAGCCTCCCTGCTGCGCTAACTCCAGTGCGCTGGCGAGCAATTGCTGCTGAAGTTCTCTGGGATTGGATGCATCTGCTGCAACCAGTAGCTTGGGACCTGTCGCTGGGGTAAAGGGTACAGCCGAGGTGAGTTTGGGGAAATAGCGTTGACCATAACGTTGGTAGGCGTTTGCCCAATCCCAGTCAAAGATGTATTCCCCATTGCTGTTAGTTTTCTGGTACAGATAACAAGCTGCTTGTAGCTGTTTCCCTTCCCAGAGCGTCAGGTAGCGAGGTTCCCAACCGGTTTCAATCCCAACACACTGACCTTCTTCCAGCGCAAGCAGATAGTTGTATTCAGCAAAGGGGAAAGCGTCTCCAATCAGTCGATTCCAGGACTCTGGAGTGACTTCACGAAGGCTGTGGAACACCCGTTGGTGCAGATTGCTATTGGTTTGAAGGGCAGTGCTACTCACGTCAGTCTTCGACCTGAACCACATAGATCTTGTCGGCAACGTAGAAGGGAAGAATGGCCGGTTGTTCTTCCTGCTGGAGGGTCATTGAACTCATCACGTCGGCACAGGAAATCACTTGATGCTTCTGACCTGGCATCACCTGCTGGGTGTGAGAATCTTGAGCAACTCTTCGGAATCTTCCAGTTCTTAGGTAATCATCATGATCTCCACCATCATGCATTCTTCTGCCTGGTCCAGGGTGAAGCAATCCTCTGGTAATGACAATCGAGTGTTTCTCAAACATTAGGAATTACCGACAAAGATGAGAAAAGACTTAGTCTTTTAGCCTAGCAAGGCTCTGACAGAAAAACAAACAGGATTCAGCTTTTACAGTGGTAGGTGGTCTGCCAAGTTCATTCTATTTCTGGCAGACACCACAGCTGGACGGAGTAAATATCACGGAAGACGCTGCAAACGTTGCTGCAACGGAAGGATATGAGCGTGGGTGAGGGAAACGGCTAACGCATCAGCTTCGTCTTCTTGGAGTGGACAAGATCGGAGGTTCAGCAGCATACGGACCATGTGCTGGATCTGCTCTTTCTGGGCACTACCTGTGCCTACTAGAGATTGCTTAACTTGTCTCGGCGCATACTCGTGTAGACGAACCTGCCGACGTCCCAGTTCCAGTAGCACGACTCCTCGAACATGCCCCAGCACCAAGGCAGAGCGGGGATATTTCGCAAAAAAGACTTCTTCGACAACTCCGCAATCTGGTTGCCACTGCTGAATCAAGTCTCCAAGCGTATCACCTAGAATAACCAACCGTTCCGCTAATGATTTGGATTCTGGCAGGCGGATGCAGCCACTGGAGAGGTAGCGATTGTGCTGAGGATTCGCTTCAATTAGACCATAGCCAGTACGACGACTACCCGGATCAATCCCTAGAATTTTCATGCTTCAGGACGCTAACTGAGTGGCCACTTCCTCACTAATATCAAAATTGGAATAGACCTGCTGGACATCGTCATCATCTTCTAGCATCTCAATCAAACGAATGACCTGCTCTGCCTTCTGAGCATCTTTAATAGCAATCCAGTTTTGTGGATTCCAAATAATACCAGAGTGCTGCATCGGCACAGAATTCTCTTCCAAGAAACTACGTACTTGCTCCAGATCAGCAATGCTTGTGTAGACCTCGTAATTTTCTGGGTCTTCCGTATTCAGGTCATCGGCGCCGGCTTCTAGAATAAATTCTGTCAGTGCATCTTCGCCGATCTTGTCTTTCTCAATGGTGATTTGTCCAAGTCGATCAAACATGTATTGCACAGAGTTGGTGGAACCCAAACTACCACCCGATTTGTTGAAAGCGTAGCGAATGGAAGCAATCGTACGGTTGCGATTATCAGTCATCGCTTCAACAATGATTGCTACGTTGTGTGGGCCATACCCTTCATAGACAATCTCCTCGTAGTTATCACCTTCACCTTCTCCAGTTGCTTTCTTGATTGCCCGCATAATATTGTCCATCGGCATCGACTGACCTCGCGCATTCGCTACTGCAGTGCGTAACCGAGGATTGGCATCAATATCTCCACCCCCCGCTCGGGCCGCCACTGTAACCTCCTTGATCAATTTGGTGAAGAGCTTGCCTCGCTTTGCATCCTGGGCAGCCTTCTTGTGCTTGATTGTGCTCCACTTACTGTGTCCTGACATGATTTCCTATCCGATGATTTTACCGATCAGATCATAGTCATGCGCTTCGGTGATCTCCACGGAGTGGAAGGTTCCCGGACGCGCGTTACCCTCATTGATATAGACCAACTCATTTACTTCTGGTCCCTGAAACGCAGCTCTTCCCTGCAACAATAGCTNTATCTCTTCTGCATAACCGTCGACCAAGACAGGCAAGACCTGTCCTACTCTAGNCTGATTACGNTGTTNGCTAACCTGGCGCTGTGCTTCCATCAGGCGTTGCTTGCGTTCGTGCTTAACCGCATTAGGAACAGGATCACCCAAGCGTGCTGAACGAATGTTGTCTTCTGGAGAATAGGTGAACACGCCCAAATGAGTNAAATTTCCTGCTGCCACAAATTCCAAGAGTTGTTCAAAGGCCTCTTCTGTCTCTGTCGGGAAGCCAACAATGAAAGTTGTTCGCCAAGCTACCNCTGGAAGAATTCTTTTTACCTCCTGCATCTTCTGCTCGATCTGTAAACGAGTGATCTTGCGGTTCATCTTGCGTAGGACATTGTCTTCAATGTGCTGGAAGGGCATGTCTAGATAGGCACAAAATCNCTTATCCGCAGCAAAGGCTGCTAAAACATCGCCTGTAGAGGTGTTGGGATAGCANTNGAAGAGGCGAACCCAAAAATCACCCTCCAAGGCACTGATGGAACGCAGCAACTCTGCAAGTTCCAGCTGGCCTCGATCTCTACCGAAGGAAGAAGTGTCCTGTGAGATCAGATTGATTTCCTTAACCCCTCTGCTCACTAACTGTTGAATCTCGTTCACGATGGACGGGACACTACGGCTACTCAGCAATCCCCGCAACATCGNAATGTTGCAGAAAGAGCACATATTAGAGCAACCTTCAGCAATCTTGACGTAAGCAAAATGACGAGGAGTGGACTGCTGCTTTTCCTGATCCTCAAATTGCTGGTAGTGTGGCTTGGGCTGCACAAAAGAAAGTTGCTTGCCTGGCTCTCTACACACCTGATCCAACAAGGGAACAATCTCACTAAAATCCTGAGAGCCTAGCAAAGTATCTAGTTCTGGAAGTTCTTGCAGTAAGTCCTCGCGGTAGCGCTGGCTCAAACAACCAGCTGCCACCAACGTCGAACGGCGTCCAGTCTCTTTGAACTCGCTTAGCTCAAGAATGCGCTGGATGGATTCTTCGGTAGCTGAGGTCAGGAAGGAGCAGGTGTTGACGACGATAGCATCAGCTTCCTGTGGTTCAAGCGTGAGTGTGTAGTGATTTTGGGAAAGGTGGTGGAGCATAATTTCTGGNTCCACCCAGTTTTTCGAACAACCGAGCGTCTCGACATACACCTTGGCCCTTCTCACAGNGTAGGATACAGGCATAGGACATGCCCGAGGCAAGATCAGGCAGTTTTTTCTGTTTCTACTTCAGCCTTTGGCTTGTTGACCTGAGTGCTGACTTCTTCAAGTAATGATGGAGCTGGTTGTGGCTTGNCAGCTTTACGACTCTTAGGTTTTTTAAGGGCACTGAGTGCATCGTTTTCACTTCCAACTAACTGCACAATGGCCATTTCGGAAGCATCACCCAAACGGCGCTTGGCCAACTTNATCACNCGGCAGTAGCCTCCGGGGCGTTCCNTGTAGCGCTCAGCTATCTCCCCAAAGAGGTTTTCCATCGCCAGTTTGCTTTTCACAAAGCGTAGGACCTGACGTCGGGCGTGCAGATCGCCACGTTTGGCAAAGGTAATCATTTTCTCTANAGGCGCACGAGCCTCTTTGGCTCGGGCTAGNGTACAAGTGACTTCCCCATTTTCGAGTATTGAAGTCACCATGTTNCGCATCATTGNTCGGCGGTGTGATGAGGAAACTCCAAGCTTTCTTCCAGCTTTCAAGTGTCGCATGGTCGATTACTCTTTCTTTGCTTTTTCAACNGGATTTGCGTCAGGNTCGAAGTTTTCCAGCTTCATTCCCAGCGACAGGTTCATAGCTGACANAATCGTTTTGATTTCATTGAGCGATTTGCGCCCAAAATTCTTGGTTCGCAGCATCTCTGCTTCTGTTTTCTGCACCAGATCTGCAATGGTTTCGATTTTCGCATTCTGTAGGCAGTTGATGGAGCGAACAGAGAGTTCCAACTCACTGACACTGCGATAAAGATTATCGTTTGTCGGAGCTTCTTCAACGTCCAAATCCTCATCTGGTTCAATCCGTTTTTCCGGATCAAAATTGANAAAGACTTCCATGTGCTCTTTCATGATCTTGGCAGCATAAGCTACACTATCAATCGGATTGACTGCCCCAGAGGTCCAAACTTCCATGTCCAGTTGATCTTGCTCCTGCTCGTCGACTGTTTGAGTGGATATCTTATAGTTCACTCTCTTAATCGGCGAATGATTTGAGTCCAGATAGATCACGTTAACAGGTAGTTCTCTACTTTGGTTCTCCTCAGCTGTCACATAACCTTTATTCATCCGCACGTAAAGAGTCATGCTCAGCGTTGCATTCTCTTCCAAGTGAGCAATCTCACAATCTGGATTGAGAATCTCAGCCTTATTGAAGGTGGAGATATCCTCACCNNTCAATATACAAGGGCCTTCACCAATNAATTCCAATTCGATAATANCGTCTTCAAATTGCTGAATATCAAGGTTCTTGATATTCAGAATGATCTGGACAACATCTTCAAGAATTCCTGGCANTTGAGTGAACTCGTGTGCAACCCCTTCAATCTGGACTGCGAAAACTGCACTTCCACGGATAGANGAGAGCAATGTTCTCCGCAACATATGGCCAATGGTCAAACCAAAACCTGGCTCCAAGGCCTCTACCGCAAAGTGTCCGTANTCGTTGCTAAGGGTGTCGGCTTCCACTTTNAGCATTTCTTGCCAAAGCATTTCGCTAACATGAGNGGACGGACTTGCTGNATTTACAGCGCTGGCTGCTGATTCAGTCTCTTGCAGTTCTTCGTTCATTTTCTGGTCCATTAGGAGTACTGGTCAGAGAGACAGNGACAAATTCTGTCAGATTCGGCGCTGCTTTGGTGGTCGGCAACCGTTGTGGGGAACTGGGGTTACGTCCTGAATGCTGGTAACACGAACACCTTCAAATCCCGCTAGTGCGCGTAGAGCAGATTCACGACCCGAACCNGGACCTTTGACGCGGATCTGAACTTCTTTCAAACCATTATCAATCGCTTTTCGCATTGCGTCTTCAGCAGCTACTTTGGCAGCGAAAGGAGTGCTCTTGCGTGATCCTTTGAAGCCATGAAGTCCCGTACTCGACCATGAAATGATGTTGCCTCGGACGTCTGAAATACTGACGATCGTATTGTTGAATGATGCCTGAATATGAGCAATGCCTTGCTCAATATTTTTTTTCTCTTTCTTTTTTCTTTTGACCTTGCTCATGAACTGCTCTTACTAANGTTAGACAGAGAATTAACTATTTTTTCTTACGGCTGACTGCCAGCTTGCGCGGTCCTTTACGTGTTCGGGCATTGGTCTTTGTTCGTTGGCCACGAACTGGTAGGCCCTTACGATGTCGCAGTCCTCGATAATTTCCTAAGTCCATCAAGCGCTTGATGTTAAGGTTGATTTCCCGACGCAGATCGCCTTCCACCTGATGTACGCCCTCAATCGCACCACGCAGACGGGCAACTTCTTCGTCACTCAACTCTATTGTCTTGGTATCTCGGTCAATACCTGTTGTAGCGAGGATCTTATTCGCCGTTGGACGGCCAATTCCATAAATGTACGTCAGCGCAACCTCAATGCGCTTAGCTCTGGGTAAGTCCACACCGGATATTCTTGCCATGATCTCCTAGCGTAAGCGAAGTGTCTGTGCCTGCCCNGGACTACGGCGTTTACGGGTCTTCTTCATAAAGCCATCGTAGTTTTGGTTCAGCAGGAAGGATTCAATTTGNTTCACCAAGTCCAGTCCAACACCCACTACGATTAGNAGGGCTGTTCCACCAAACTGGAAGGGAACATTGAAAACGAATAATAGTATGCTGGGCAGGATACAGATTATCGACAGATAAACTGCTCCGCCAAATGTTAGCCGNGTCAGTACGGCATTGATNTATTCTGCTGTCTTTTTACCTGGNCGAATNCCAGGGATGTAGCCGTTGTGACGCTTCATCTCGTCTGCAATCTTGACCGGATTGAATTGAATCGCCGTGTAAAAGAAGCAGAAGAAAAAGATCAACATCACAAAGAGCAGAGAGTGTAGCAGGCGACCGGGCAGCAGTTGATCACTGATNGCCTGAACCCANGGCGTTGTTGTGAAACCAGCAATTGTGGCTGGGAACGCTAATATTGAGGAGGCAAAGATGGGTGGAATCACACCAGCAGAATTGATTTTCAGTGGAAGGTGCGAAGCTTGACCACCATACATGCGATTGCCCTGCATTCGCTTGGCATACTGTACAGGAATCTTGCGGTACGAAGTCTCGATGAAAACGACAGCGAAGATAACCACAACCATCAGGACTAATGTAATCAGCAGTACTAGGATAGGAATCTGTCCAGCTTGTACCAACTGAATTGCGTTGACAGTTGATCCTGGTATTTCAGCCACGATTCCGGCAAAGATGATGAGTGAAATACCATTTCCAATCCCACGTTCGTTGATTTGCTCACCGATCCACATCAAGAAAGCTGTGCCTGCTGTCAGCGTGATGATTGTCAACAGCCGGAAGCCCCATGGGTTCATCGTTGATATGACCACTGGCGATCCATCTGGAGCAGCCATACTTTCCAAACCAACGGCAATACCGAAGCCTTGAATCAAGCTGAGTAGTATTGTGCCGTAGCGAGTGTAGAGAGTTATNTTCTTGCGGCCTGCCTCACCNTCTTTGGAGAGACGTTCTANGTAAGGAAAGACTACCGTNAGCAGTTGCATGATGATCGAGGCACTAATATAGGGCATTACCCCAAGCGCAAAGATCGTCAGACGTGCCAGCGCTCCACCCGTGAACATGTTGAAGAAGCGAAGGATGGAACCCTGCTGTGCTTCAAAGAAAGCGGTTANTGCTGTGCCATCAATACCCGGAGTCGGGATGTGAGCCCCAATCCGGAACACCAGCAGCATTAGGACCGTGAAGATAATTCGGTCCCGTAGGTCTTCAATTCGGAAGATGTTTCGAACGATTTCAAGCATATTAGCCAATGGTCACCGTGCCGCCCGCAGCCTGAACCTTCTCAATCGCTACTTCACTGGCTAGTTCTACCTCAATCGTCAATTTTTTGGTTAATTTGCCTTCTGCCAATAGTTTAACCGGAATGCTATCTTTCTTGATGAAACCNAGTTCCTCTAACTTTGATCGATTCACCGTGTCTCCACTAACAATTCGCTCATTAGACTCTAAAAAAGCTAAGTTGAGAGGCCGGCTGATTATCTTATTGAGGGGCTTAAAACCAAATTTGGGTAACCGGCGACTAATTGCCATCTGGCCACCTTCAAATCCTCTTTTAGTTGAGTAGCCAGCTCTTGATTTTTGTCCTTTCTGGCCTTTACCACAGGTTTGCCCCCAGTTACTGCCAGGACCGCGACCAACTCGCTTTCTTTTGCTATTTTTGATGCTTGGCAATTCGTGAAGTTGCATAGTTATTCTACCTCTTCGACTTTGAGCAGATGGTGCACCTTGCTGATCATGCCCCGTATATTCGGGCTGTTAGCCAATACGCGAGAACTGTTTGTCTTTCGTAAACCCAAACCACGAATAGTTGCACGGACTTTTTCGTTGGATCCAATAACGCTACGGACCAACGTTACTTTGATTTGATTGGCACTCATTTTTAGAACCTGATATGTTCGACTTCTTTACCTCGACTCCTTGCAACTTCCTCAAAACCACGCAGCTTTAGCAACGCATCTATCGTCGCACGAGTTAAATTATGTGGATTCCGTGAACCCAAGCATTTCACAGTAATATCAGCAATCCCCACGGATTCCATTACTGCGCGCACTGCTGCTGCTGCAATGATCCCATGGCCTGGTTTGGCTGGCTTCATTAGTACAGAACCTGCACCGAAGCGCCCAATAATCTCATGGGGAATGGAAGTTCCTTCTAAGCGCACGCGCTGCATCTGCTTGGAAGCTTCTGCAACTCCTTTACGGATTGCTTCTGTCACCTCATTAGCCTTACCTAGCCCTAGTCCAATTTTACCAGAACCATCTCCGACAACCACCAATGCACTGAAGCTGAATCGGCGTCCTCCCTTGACAACCTTGGCAACACGATTGACCTTGATCACGCGTTCGATCAGTTCACTTTCGTTTCTTCTCTCACTCAAAGCAGTTTCCTTTGTAAAGAATCAGAAGTTGAGGCCTTCGCTACGAGCAGCTTCGGCCAATGCCTTAACACGTCCGTGATAAATGAATCCGCCTTTGTCGAAGACTACTTGCTCAATACCCTTTTCTTTGAGGCGTTGGGCAATGTCGGTCCCAACCAGTGTTGCGCTCTCCACTCCGTCTTTCTCTGAAAAACGCTCGCGGGCTTCCAATGTTGAGGCTGAGGCCAACGTGTTTTGGCCCAAGTCGTCAATCGCCTGTACGTAGATGTGACGTGATGACTTGAAAACACATAGTCTTGGTCGTTCTGCAGAGCCGCTGACTTTTTTCCGAACGCGGCGATGGCGTGCTAATCGGGCTTCTCGTTTTTTCTGGGCAATAGACTTCATGATTACCTGGGTCTCAATTATTTCTTACCACTCTTTCCAGCTTTTCGCAGGATTTTCTCTCCTTCAAACAGGACTCCTTTGCCCTTGTAAGGCTCAGGTGGTCGCATCTGCTTGATCAATGCTGCGACTTGACCTAGCGCCTGTTTATCACACGACTCTAGAACAATCTGAGTACTTGCGTTAACTTTTGCATCTACAATATCTGGTAGCTCGTATTTAATCGGGTGCGAATAGCCTAGGTTGAGTTCGAGCGTTTTCCCACTGATTGCAGCTCTGTAGCCGACTCCAACCAAACGAAGTTGCTTTTGAAAGCCCGCACTGACTCCGGTGATCATATTGTTCAATAGCGAATAGAGTGTCCCCATCTGGGTTCGCGCTATTGTATCTTCTTTGTAATCTGCCAGAATCTTGATCTCATCATCTTTGTGTTCCAGTTGCAGCTTTTCGTGCAGGCTGACCTGCTGTCGCCCTTTTGGTCCGGTTANCAGAATTTGATTCTCGTCAATCTGGATTTTCACAGATTGAGGGATTTTGATTGGACGTCTACCGATACGTGACATATGTTCCTCTTTACTGGCTCACCATANTTGGCAGAGCACTTCTCCACCAATTTTGCGTGAGCGACATTCCTTGTCTGACATGACTCCGTGTGAAGTCGACAGAATCGAAATACCCTGTCCACCTAGCACTTTCTTCAGATCTTGAGAGCGCTGGTAGGTTCTCAAACCTGGTTTGCTGACACGTTCAATGTTCCGGATGACTCGTTTACCTTCATAGTATTTAAGCTGGACTACTAATTCTCTAAACGCACCGCTCGGCATCACTTCGTAGCTAGTGATAAAACCTTCTTCTTTAAGTACATCAAGGATGTGCTGCTTGATCTTTGAGTGTGGTACCCGAGTCTCAACGTGCATTCGCTGATTAGCGTTACGAATGCGGGTCAACAAATCAGCAATGGGGTCTGACATAGACATAGCGAATCACCAACTCGATTTAGTTACGCCAGGAATCAAGCCCTGATTGGCCTTGAGACGGAAGCAGATACGGCACATTCCAAAACGGCGCAGATAGCCTTTGGGGCGTCCACAGAAGGAGCATCGGCTATAGTTACGTATTTCGAATCGCTGCTTGCGATTGCACTTATTGATTAATGCCTTTTTTGCCATGAATTACTTTCGGAAAGGGAAGCCCAGACCCTTCAACAAGCCCAGTGCCAGTTGATCGTTCTGCGCAGTCGTTACGATGGAGACGTTCATACCCCGGATTCTATCAATCTGGTCGAAGTCAATCTCCGGAAAAATAAGTTGTTCCTTAATTCCCAAATTATAATTGCCTTTGCCATCAAAGCCTTTGGGAGAGATACCGCGAAAATCTTTGACGCGAGGCAGGGCAATCTGTACCAGTCGATCCAAGAAGCTCCACATTCGCTCGCGGCGCAGTGTTACCATACAACCGATCTGCATTCCCTCACGGAGTTTAAATCCTGCAATGGATTTGCGAGCTCTTGTGACCACAGGTTTTTGACCAACGATCTGAGCCAATTGCTCTGTGGCTTGATCAACGGACTTTGGATTTTGGACAGCCTCGCCCAGTCCAACATTGACAGTCACCTTGGATATTTTGGGAATCAGATGGATATTTTGGATTGAGAATTCCTCTTTAATCTGAGGAGAAACTGTCTCCGAATAGAGTTGTTGCAGGTTCACGGCTTAGCCTGATTTAGAGAGTTTTTCCTGTTTTCACACAGATGCGTTGCTTCGTCCCATTTTCAGAGGTATTGCGAAAACGCACTCCCTTCTCAAGGTCTGGGCTTAGCAGTGCTACGTTGGAAACATGGATAGGGCCTTCGACGTCCTTGATGCTTCCTTGTTCACCATTGCGCTGTGCTTTCGCATGCTTGGTCTGCATGTTGGCACCTTCAACGATCACACGCTTCTTATTCCAATCCACGTAGTTGATCTTGCCTTGTAGGCCGCGGCTCTTACCAGCAATGACAATTACTTCATCTCCCACTTTAAGGCGGGATATTCTTCTTTCACGCATAAAACGTCTCTATGTCGATTGATATTAGAGAACTTCTGGTGCCAGTGACACAATCTTCATAAATTTGCCGCTACGTAGTTCACGAGCGACTGGCCCGAAGATACGAGTTCCTACTGGCTCACGCTTGTTATCAAGGATTACTGCCGCGTTTCGATCAAATTTGATGTATGATCCGTCTACTCGCCGCACTTCCTTGGTAGTACGGACAATCACTGCTTTGACCACTTCACCAGATCTCACTTTTGAATTTGGTATCGAGTCTTTCACCGAGGCAACGATAATATCACCTAAGCCTGCATAGCGTCGCTTGGATCCTCCTAAAACTTTAATACACATCAGGCGTTTAGCTCCGGAATTATCTGCGACTTCCAGAATGCTTTGCACTTGAATCATGCGGCTCCTGTTGTGTTATCTTTGATAGAAAGCAAGCGCCAAGTCTTTGTCTTACTGATCGGACGACACTCGATGATCGAGACATAGTCTCCTGTTTGCGCTCGATTTTGTTCGTCATGCGCTTTAAATTTTTTGGATCGGCGAATCGTGCGCTTGTAGAGTGGATGCTTGACCACGGTCTCAATTTTGACCACGATTGACTTGTCCATCTTATCGCTAACAACTATACCGCTACGAATCTTCTTATTCTCTGTCATGCCTTGCGCTCAGAAATTAGGGTCTTCAGGCGGGCTATATCACGTCGGTTTTTCTTAATGACCGAGGTGTCTTCCAAATTGCCCAGTACCTTATTGAAACGATTGCGAAGCTGTGATTCCTGTAGCTCAGCAATCTTGCTATGGATTTCCTGATCTCCGAGGGCGCGGAAGTCTTCGTTCTTCATATGATCAAGCTGCGTTTGATGATTTTGGTCTTCACTGGCAACTTGTAACCTGCTAGAGTCAGTGCTTTTGTTGCCACGTCTTCGTCTACCCCATCAATCTCGTAAAGTACTCGTCCCGGTAGAATCGGAGCAACCCACGAATCGACAGAGCCTTTTCCTTTACCCATCCGAGTTTCAGCAGGGCGCTTGGTGATCGGCTTGTCCGGGAAAATACGAATCCAGGTCTTACCTCCACGTTTGAGGGTTCGGTTAATTACCCGGCGAGCTGCCTCAATCTGGCGGGCACTGACATACCCTCTTCCAGTTGCTTGTAGCCCAATCGCTCCAAAACTGACGGCGCTAGCGTTGTAAGATTCTCCAGTCATTCGGCCACGCATCTGTTTACGATGTTTGGTCCGCTTCGGCATCATCATAGCTTACCTCTCTCGTCTTCTTGATCTACGTAAATTATTGCGACCAAAACTCTCCCCTCGATAGACCCAGACTTTCACTCCAGTAATACCGTATGTTGTCAGAGCCTCCGCAAAACCATAGTCGATGTTGGCTCGCAAGGTGTGCAATCGTACTCGACCCTCACGGGCCCATTCGGTTCGAGCCATTTCTGCTCCGTTGAGCCGACCTGCAATCATAATCTTACAGCCCTCAATATTCATCCGCATTGCTGTTGCTAAAGTCCGCTTCATTGCTCGGCGGAAAGCAACTCGACGCTCCAACTGTGATGCAATGTTTTCAGCAATTAATTGTGCGTCGATTTCCGGCCGCTTGATCTCTCGAATATTGATTGCAATATCCTTTTTAAATTTATTGAGAAGGCTTTTACGAATTCTTTCTACTTCATCTCCCTTGCGACCAATAATTATCCCTGGCTTGGCTGTGAAGATATTGATCTTAGTTTTCTTCGAAGCTCGCTCCACTTCGATCTTCGAAATCGAAGCCTTTTTCAAGCGATTTTTGACGAAGTGCTGGATGTCAAGATCTTCTTTGAGAGTCTCTGCATAACTTTTTTCTGCATACCACTTCGAATTCCAATTCTTATTGACATACAGACGAAAGCCAATCGGGTTAACTTTTTGTCCCATAACTTTTCTCTCAGTTGGCCGATTCAACGACGATTGTGATGTGGCTGCTCCGCTTGTGAATTCGAGAAGCCCGACCCATTGCTCGAGGGCGGAAGCGCTTGAGCGTACTGGCTTCGTTAGCGTAGGCCTCCTTGATCACCATTTCATCAACGTCAGCTGACGAATCTCGGTTCATCGCGTTGGCAACAGCAGACTGGATCAACTTGTAGATCACAGGGGATGAATTACGGGGTGTATTTTGCAAGATTGCCAGAGCCGTGCTCACATCCTTATTTCGAACATTGTCCAGCACCAACCGAACTTTCCGGGGTGCGATTCGGATTCCTTTAGCGGTAGCTCTAGCTTGCATCATNTCTTCCCGCGCTTGTCAGTTTTNGCAATATGTCCGCGGTAGGTCCGAGTGGGCGCAAATTCACCCAGCTTATAGCCNACCATATCCTCNGTAATGAAAACTGGAATGAATTTGTTGCCATTNTGGACGGCAATGTTGGTGCCGACGAATTCTGGCAGGATCACTGAGCGGCGTGACCAAGTCTTGATCAGCTTGCGGTCNTTTTTCTCTTTGGCCGCTAACACCTTTTTTTCTAGGTGGTCATCGACGAAAGGACCTTTCTTCAAAGATCGTGTCATTACTTNCTCCTCCGTACGATGTANTTGTCAGTGGACTTGTTGTTGCGTGTTTTGTAGCCCTTGGTCGGTACACCCCAAGGAGTGACTGGATGGCGTCCACCAGATGTTCGACCTTCTCCTCCACCATGAGGGTGNTCCACAGGATTCATCACAACACCTCGAACAGTCGGGCGGAAGCCTTTCCAGCGCTTGCGACCAGCTTTCCCCACATCCAAATTCATGTGTTCGCTATTGCCCACTGTACCGATAGTAGCCAGACATTCGACGCGCACTTTTCGAATTTCACCTGATTTCAGCTTGAGCTGTGCGTAGTTCTCATCTNTNGCCATAAGTTGAACAGATGCTCCGGCGCTTCGGGCCAACTGGGCACCCTTGCCTTGCTTCANTTCCACACAATGGAGACTTGCTCCAACAGGAATTCGACCAATAGGTAGNGTATTGCCTGTACGGATATCAGCTGTCGANCTACTGATTACCTCATCTCCAACTTTCAGTCCGTCTGGGTAGATAATGTAGCGTTTCTCTCCATCTACATATTGCAGAAGAGCAATNCGAGCGCTCCGGTTCGGATCATATTCAATCGCAACTACTTTNGCAGGTATACTAGTTTTGTTGCGCTTGAAATCAACAATCCGATAGCGTCGTTTGTGGCCGCCACCTCTATGTCGCACGGTGATTCGACCATTAGAGTTGCGCCCACCTTTTTTAGAGAGTTTCTCCGTGAGGCTTTTCTCCGGTTTGTTTTTGGTAACTTCCTCGAAGCGGAAGCCACTCATGTCTCTGCGACCTGGAGATGTCGCTTTGAATCGCTGGATGCTCATGATCTACCTGAGTGCCGGAAACGAATTAGTAATTGGCAATGAACTCGATANTGTTACCTTCNGCCAAGGTCACGATGGCTTTCTTCCAAGGAGTACTCTTGCCAACGAAACGTCCCATNCGCTTTTGCTTGGACTTGGTGTTCAAGGTATTGACTTTGACAACCTTGACTTTGAAGGCTAGTTCGACNGCTCTCTTGATCTGCCNTTTGGTTGCCTTCGAAGATACTTGCAGCGTGTACTTGTTCTGCATTTCCTGACTGATGGTTGATTTCTCAGTCATTACAGGGCGTTGTAGGATGTTGAATAATTCCATCAGCCTAACCTTTCTTCGAGGACTGGAATCGCGTCCTTGGCCAAGAGCAGACGATCATGGTTGACAATCTCATAGGCATTGACATTTGCTGCCCTAAGAACCTTCACATTAGGAAGGTTTTTCG
>NYVT01000053.1:0-11362 GCA_002684675.1 Deltaproteobacteria bacterium | reverse complement strand
TCTCCATGGCTTTCCATCAACTAACCAGTCTGGGGAATTTAGAACTACTCAAGCTGATGTCAGACACCACCACTAGGATGGCTCGCGGTGAGCTTTTACAGTTAACACGTTCATTCAACAATGCCAATGAACATGAATACTTAGAAATCATCACCCACAAAACAGCTTGCCTCTTTGCAGCCGCTACACAGATGGGAGGAGTCTTGGCCGGACTACCAGTCAGTCAGACCAAGGCTCTCTATGGTTATGGAATGCAAATCGGACTTGCCTTCCAAATCGTTGATGACGTTCTGGACTACAGCGACAGTAATAGAACTGGTAAACTAGTTGGAACAGACCTGCAAGAACGCAAAATCACTTTACCTCTCAGCCATCTGCTTGACAAAGCTTCACCACGTGATCACCAGCGAATCAAGCAAATCCTCACAGCAAACACTATTTCAATGGATGATGTGGGTCATGTCATGCGTTTGATGGAGCGCTATCAATCACTGCACTATGCGCTTGAGAGTGGACGCCAATTTGTAGCCCAAGCTCAGAAAAATCTTCAGTCGCTTCCCAACAATCGTATTCGCCACACATTAGAACAGATCGCAGGCTTCATTGTGCAGCGAGATCTTTGATTAGCTTTTTCCAGATGCAACAACTGGTGGCCGGGAGTGTCGATTATAAAGTTCGCTCCAGCGGGCTACCCGCCGCGCAGCCTCATTGACCGTAGCATTGATGTCTTCGATCTGTAGTGGCTTCTCAAAGTAATCGTGGGCTCCTCCCTTCATCGCCTGAATCACATGAGAGAGATTACTATGGGCAGTCATAATATAGATCTGCATCAGCGAGTTGATCTCTTTGATCTGCTGCATCAATTCCAAACCGTTCATCTCCCCCATCATGATGTCTGTAATCACAACGTGGAAAAAACTCCGCTGCAACATATTCAGTGCTTCTTCTGCGTTTCGCGCTGTAGAGACGTGGTAACCCTGTTTGGTGATCGTCTTTTGAAGAACTAATCGAATATTCTCATCATCGTCCACCACGAGGACGTTTAACTCTGATTTGTTGGAGGAGGCTTTGGCCATGGGTTCCCGTGGGCTAACAGAATTAGGATTGAAGTCGACGTAGAAATTCCACTCGGTTGGGAGCTTTCATCACGGCATTNCCAATCAGTAGTGCATCCAGTGGAACCGGGCTGAGGTGTTCAACATCCACTCTGGAATCAATGCAACTTGCACTGATCAAGCACTTACCAGCTTGCTGCTTCCACCGGCGCAACTCAGATTCTTCCCGCCACCATTGCAGGGTAGTTTCGATCGTCCCCTGCAAGTAACCACGCTGAGGTTCTGAAGGTAAGGCGGCTATGGGACGATTATTCAATAGCAGCACATCCGGATTAATCGCCAAAGCTCTCGACAATTCCTCTTGTAGAGAGCATTCAACCACCGCAGTTATTCCAATTTCAACACAACAATTNACAACTTCATNAAGCTCTTTTTCAGAAAAGTAGGATACCAGAATCAGAGCGGCAGAAGCCCCTCGCAAACGTCCTTCACGNAACTGGTATTCTCCTAAAATGAATTCCTTGTGCAATCTAGGGAGTACAGTCCGCCGTGAAACCTGCTCTAACAAGTCCAAGCTTCCACCGAAATAACTCTCATCTGTTAGTACTGACACTGCAGCAGCACCCCCAGCTTCGTATTCCTTCACAATCGCAGGCCAGTCTGGATTCACTACATTTTGCTGGGCTGGTGAACGCGCTTTGAGTTCGGCAATCAGAGCTGGGCGCTGTCTTGACCGCAGTGACTGTCGCCAATCCAATACTTCTGGAGCTTCTGCCTGCCTCTCTCGCAAGGCAGCAAGAGGATGAATTCGTTGGCGTATCTCAATCTCCCGGAGCTTCTGCTGACGCATCCGATCCAGAAAAGTACTTATCGTCATTTACTATATCTCTTGAATTAGCGATTTATTACNTTACAAGATGCAGAGGCTATGCCCTCTCCNGCGGCAGACTTTAGGGCACTACGAGCCAGTAGAACAAGATTTTTTTTAGATAAAATAAAGTGTGCCCAGAGCTTGCATCGAGTTAATTCTGGAAATTTTAATTTATTCATATAATTTTNATAGTTTTCTGTAATCCTTATTGTCTCCAATNCTTGCTCTGCTCTGGTCATGGATGTCTGGCGCTGGCANGGAATGAAGAAGAGGTGGCTTGATTACAATTTACAATTTTAAGGGGGGAGCTGGTAAGACGAGTTGTGCGATGAATATTGCGCTCACCATGGATTATGGCGTNGTGACCAATGATATCTACTCGCCAATTGAAGAAGTCTTTGACAACGTNCTCAAGGTCAGCCCATCAGAAGAGTTCCCTGATTTTCCAACCGATGCAGAGGTTATTTTTGACCTGGGGGGCTACATCGAAGCGCGCAGCATCACTGTGCTACGAAACTCAAAAGTCGTACTGGTTCCTACCATCAACGANTACTCAATTTTGCAGACTACAATAAATTCAGTTGCAGAAATTGAAGAATATAACACGAATATATGCTTGATCGCCAATCGAACNAAGCGTGGGGATTATGAAGAGATCCGCCAAATCTTATCCCGATTTTACAAATATCCGATTTTCGAGGTGAAGGAGAGCCAGTCGATTCCTGCTATTTTTAAGAAGAAGAAGAGCATCAAGGCCATGGTCGAGGAGGGAGGTTTACAAAAATACCACTTTCAGTACCTAGACCGACAATTCGACAAGATCATCGAATTCATCNGGAGACACCATGAGTAAGGTCAACCTCAAAGATTATAAAAAAGAAAATCGGGGATTACTACGCAAATCTGTCGAGGAACGCGTAACCTANAAGAAGTCCGGCCCCAAACCCAAACCTGAAGANGAAAAGANCTCCGCCAAAATCCTCGTTTCTATGAAACCTGCCGAACGTGAGAGTCTTGAGGAAGCTGCAAATGGTCGCCCGCTCTCTCAATATATCAAGCACATTTTACGNGATCGCGGTGTCATCTGAGCGAACAAGCTTTGTCGCTAAGCCTTANNCGNCGTACCTTAANAAAAANTCGAANTATAATTAGTACTGATTTTTTNGGAGAGNGGTCTGCATNTTGCAGCAGANCATAAGACGGGGGTGAGCCCAGGTCTCATGAGGCGCTTCCATTCGCCTGAAATAATGGGGGGCATTATTTCACGAAGATTGAATCACCAGAAGTGAGAGCACCCAGGTGATTCATCCATTTCTCACCTAGGCCCACNTTTGACATCATGCAAGAATGTTCCCTTTTTCTGAAATATCTGTAATTTTTATTCTTAAATACTGTTTTCAATTAGTTTAATTCCTTTTCGTAGACATTTTACAANTACATGTCCAGCCTTCTTTCGCTNGCCCATCCGACACTCTTTGCCGAATAATTGACCATATCTGGAATTTCACGTTTCGGTTTTTNAGTAAATTCCCTAAAATCNNTTTGTCAGATTTCTTTCNCTCCTGTTCGTATTTCGTTCCCGCAAATTGAATAGAGTTATGAACCCAGATAGCCCTTTCAGTATTGGCATTGATCTAGGCACAACTAATAGCGCCTTAGCTTTCATTCATCATGAAGAAGCCNAAAAGAGCCAGATCCTCTCCATTCCACAATTGATTGATCGGAATTTGCTCGATGAGCTTCCGACACTTCCNTCTTTTCTGTACTACCCTCTGGAAGAGGAGTCGTCCAGTTTACTTGGACACTTACACTGGGAAACAGCCAACGAGCATTTGGTTGGAACGGGAGCTCGGGTGCTGGGAGAGAAAAACCCCCAACGCCTGGTCAGTTCTGCCAAGTCCTGGCTGGGTCATCCAGAGGGTCAAAAACAAGCTATCNTACCACTCTATTCACCAGAGGATCTGACCAAGATTTCTGCAGTTGATGCAGCAACAGCCTATCTACAGCACATGCGAGAAGTCTGGGATGAAAGNCACTTGCANGAATTGATATCTGATCAACAGGTTATAATTACTGTTCCAGCATCCTTCGATGCGGTCGCCAGNGAACTAACACTTCAGGCTGCCACAGCTGCAGGATTTTCAACGATCACCCTGCTGGAAGAACCCATTTCAGCTTTTTATGCCTGGCTTGCAGAGAACGGAGAAAATTGGCGGGATCAAGTCAGCATTGGTGACTTGATCCTTGTTTGCGATATCGGAGGAGGCACCACTGATTTTAGCCTCATTCTTGTTCGTCAAGAAGAAGGCTCNCTCCAGCTTGACCGCATTGCTGTCGGAGATCACATCCTGTTAGGCGGCGACAATATGGATTTGACCCTCGCTCGAAACCTGCAACTTAAAATGCAGGAGGAAGGACGTCAATTACAGCAATGGCAGTTTTTTGGTNTAGCCCATTCATGTCGTAAGGCAAAAGAACAACTGCTGCAGGATGCCAAATTGGACAGTGTCAGTGTGGTAGTGCCAGGCCGTGGAAGTCGTCTCGTGGGGGGAACCATCTCTTGCGAACTCCCCCGCCGTGAACTGGAAGAAGCTTTGTTGGAAGGATTTTTTTCAACTTGCGGTGTGGAAGACAGACCAACACAACATACTCAGCGCACAGGATTACGCACACTTGGTTTGAACTACGCTCAAGATTCCCGAATCCTCAGGCACTTAGCCCAGTTTCTTCATGATAGCCGACAAAGAATCNGTGACGAGGAGCTAACTNAAAATATCCTGAAGCAAGAGTTTCTTGCACCCTCTGCAATCCTGTTCAATGGGGGCGCTACGAAGGCTCCCCTGTTCAGAGATCGAATCGTTGAAACTCTCAATTGTTGGCTAGAGACCACCGAACAACCCAGACTGAAACTACTGGAATTGAGCGACCCAGATCTTGCGGTGGCTCAAGGTGCAGCTTACTACGGTAGTGTACAGAGAGGCTTTGGTCTTCGCATTCGCAGCGCCAACACATTCTCCTACTACATTGGAGTTGAATCCACGATGCCAGCCATTCCAGGAATGCCTCCTTTCATGAATGGGCTCTGCGTAGCACCATCTGGAATGGAAGAAGGCAGTGAAGTCCAACTACTAGGAATGGAATTCGGTTTGTTGGTCGGAGAAACTGCTCAGTTCCGCTTCTTCATTAGTCGGGAGCGCAAAGACGAAGCTGGAGATCTTGTAGAAAATGCTGAAGAGGAGCTAGAAGAACTAGCCANTTTGGANGTCTGTCTAGAAATGGAAGATACTACTGAATCACAGGTGGTTCCCGTACAATTGCGCACACTACTAACAGAAGTAGGTGCTCTGGAACTTTGGTGTGAGAAGACCGATGGATCACAGCAATGGAAACTCGAATTCAACCTGCGCAGCGAATAGNGTTAAGTCAGTGTGAGAGNATCGTCCAAAGGATTCGCCANATCCAATGGTTGAATCTCAACAAAATGCAGCAAATCTGCACCGAGTTTGACCAGAGCAAATTGCTGAAACAGATCTCCAGCAAAATGCTTACGCAGGAACTGACGCAGAATTGTATGCTCAGGTTGGAGCAAAACACGATCGCANAGGCCTAGATATTCTGCCTGGCGAATATCGATAAACTGCACAACCTGATTCATATTCGTCTCACTAGNTTCAGAAGACAATCCAGTGAAATAAAGGCCTACTCGATGGCATAGATCTTCAAGTANNTTTCCATAGAGAACAAGNCTCTCCAGNAAGGAAAAGTCCCGCAGCATCAGTTCGTGTAGTGCCTCACACTTGGTGTAAAACAGACTCTCCTGAATCTGCCCACGATCGTTGCACAGCTTGCGCTGATTGACGTTATACTCCCTCAAATTGCTGAGGTGCAGCAACAGCAGCTGACTAGTATGATCCCAACATGCTTTGCGCTCCTCCAGAATCTGTCCAACCTTTACGGCACGATTTANCAGANCCTGGATCAATTCCAATGGCAAATCTAGAGCAACACAATGAGCCAGAGTGAAGGGTCGCTTGGTCCCTCGAATACCGGGCATCGCGGGTCGCCAAGCCCAAAATGGGGTCCGAGCCATCTCCAACAATCCCCCAAAGGGCATCTCTTTTTGTTGCNTCCAATGTTCACAAAGACGCTCGCATAGACGCTCATCCTGAACCAGGTTTATCCGGCGACGACCCTTGCGATCACGGAGTCCATCTAACGAAAAGACATGTGGCAACAAGTCCACAAGAGGTGCTTCGCCAGCAAAATTCTGGTTNGCAGGATGGTGCTGCAAGTTTTCCGTCATGGTTCCGTATATTTCTGGTTTGTGTTAGTTTTTGATTTATAATGTTCTTTACAAAGATAGACTTGCTGTAATTTTGTCAAGTCAGGTTGGTTTCCGGGAATTTATCACATCCATATTCTGTCCCGTTTACATCCAAAAGTGCTATGCCTACAAATTCTACCCCNCCACTCGTCACAGCCTTACGGAAAAAAGATGCCTACCTCGATTCTGTCANTAAGATCCGCTTTCAAGAAACGGTCTCTTCTTATCTGTTCAAAGCTGGCANCCACTTTTACAAGATCAAAAAGGCTGATAGTGAACATANAAGTTTAGCGGTTAAACAGGCTTTTTGCCAAGAAGAAGCCAAATTACTACATAGACTCAACGGGGAGGATCTACAGGCCGAGGTACTTCCTGTTTATCAGAATGGAAAAAGTTTCGGCTTCAAGAATGAATCCGGGGCTACAGCTGTAGACTATGCACTTAAAACAACTGCGCTAAGCGAACGCAACCTGGTAAGCTATCTGCTGGATCAGAAAAAACTCTCACTGATTGCTGTCGGACGAATCGCCCGCAAACTCGCCCAAGCACATTCAGATTTTCCTACAAACGACAGGACCGCACAAGAACGAGGACGAGCAGANGTACTGCGTTCGCTATGTGAAGACATGCTTTACCAGATGAAACGCCACTTGGACGAGTCATTTACCCAACCTATTAGGGATATGATTCGNCACCCACTGGACAAATTTTTTGATGAGCAAAATCGGCTTTTTCAGCGCAGAATTCGTAAGCATCGAATCGTTGAGGGACATGGTNCACTGCTACCTGAACACATACATGTCAAAGGCCAGACTGTAATATTTCTAAGCCCTCAGGAAGCCCAGAAGAAATATGTAATTCTAGATGCTGCCAACGATGTGGCAACCTTCTCTGTAGAGTTGTTGCGCCAACAAGAAGAAGAGCTAAATAGTAGTTTTCTGGATCGGTACCTACGAAGTTCTAGGGATCGTACCGATATGAAACCCTTGCTTCCAGTTTACCAGATGTATGCAGCACTCAGACTGGGAGTCACTAGCTGTGAGATGCGCACCGCAATGGCTTGGAAAGAAGAAGAACGCGAAGCTTTTCAGCAGAGAGCCGTACAGTACTTCAATATTGCTGTCCGGTTTGCTCGGCAACTACCTCACTAATCATCGTCAACCCCAACAAGCTATCTCTCCCTCTATCTTCGACTGAAATCCAGAGTAATGAGACATTTCGTCCAAAAATTTGGCGGCACCAGCCTTGGCACAGCCAAGCGCATGAAAGGGGTCGCTCAAATCATAGTAGACNATCTAAAACAACATCATCGAGTCACCGCTGTCGTTTCGGCGATGAGCAGCTATAATAAGACAGAAGGAACCACTAGCAGACTACTGGAAGCTGGCAGTTTAGCGCTCNGTGGAGNGCCCTTCTATCGAATGATTGACCTTGTAGAGGAAAGCCACAACGAGGCTTTCAGCACGGCCGTCCGTAATCCAGAAATTCAGGAACAACTACGAGAATTTGTTCATCGAGAATTGCNTTCGCTGAAATCNTTTCTAGAAGCAATCCANGTAATTAGAGAGATTTCACCACGCAGCCAGGATCTGATTGTCGGTACTGGAGAGCGTCTCTCTGCGCGGTTGTTGAGTGGAGTGCTTCAAGACTTGGGAATTGATGCTGAATACGTTGATTTGTCTGAAGCCCTCCTAGAAAGTGAGCNTGCTCCCGATGGACGTGCGCTCTTTCCTTATCTGCAACATCAATTTGGCCAGTACCTTCCTAAGGAGACAGGACGGACTGCCGTGATCACAGGATTTTTTGGCTTTGTTCCTGGAGGAATCATTGACCGTGTCGGTAGAGGATATACCGACCTAACTGCTGCCCTGATNGCTGCAGAGACCAAAGCTGACGAACTGCAGGTCTGGAAAGAAGTTGATGGGATTTATTCCGCAGATCCTCGCAAAGTTCCTNCAGCCTCCGTACTACCAGAAATTTCACCAGCTGAGGCTGCCGAACTGACCTATTTTGGCTCTGAAGTATTGCATCCCTTTACCATGGAGTGTGCTATCAAGGCCAATGTGCCAATTCGAATCAAAAACACCTTTTACCCAGAGAAACCCGGTACTATTATCGTCCCTGTCAAGTTGACCGAACAAAGAAAACAGCGGAACAAAACAGCTGTGGCAGTCACAACCAAACACCACGTCAGCATTCTCAACATTCACTCAAACCGAATGCTGAATTCGACCGGCTTTATGGCGCAGGTATTTGAACTATTCAAGAAGNACCGAGTTGTGATTGACTTGGTTTCAACATCAGAAGTCAACATCTCCTGTACGGTTGACCGCTTGGATAATGTTCAGCCCATGATTCACGACATGGAAGAATTCGCTGATGTAACCCTNGTTCGTGACCGGGCAATACTGAGCTTGGTAGGAGAGGGGATGCGCTACGCTACAGGCACTGCAGGACGGATGTTTATGGCGCTGGCCCAGCAACAAATAAATCTAGAGATGATTACGCAAGGCGCTTCTGAGATCAACATCTCCTGCGTGATTCGGCAAGAGGACTCCCCCGAAGCACTACGCATCATTCACAAGACCTTTTTAGAATCAAATACGGAGGCCAATGCGAGCAGCTGAGCGTGAGCAGTTTTTTCNGAATCTCAGNAAAGCGATTCCAGAACCNATCACAGAATTACAACATNCNAACACCTTCGAACTACTGATCGCCATTATCCTTAGTGCNCAAACGACAGATGCCGCTGTCAACAAGGTTACTCCATCTCTCTTTGGCAATTATCCTACNCCACAAAAACTTGCTCAGACTACACCAGAANAAGTATTGNCCCATATCAAGACTCTAGGTCTTGCTCCCACTAAAGCCAAAAATATTGTTAAAACTGCTCGACAGCTTTGTGAACATCATCAAGGAGAAATCCCCGAAGACTCTGAAGCTCTGCAGGCCTTGCCCGGTGTGGGACGCAAAACTGCAAACGTGCTTTTGAACACAGCCTTCGGGCATCCTGTGATTGCCGTGGACACTCACGTATTTCGAGTTTCTAACCGCACAGGATTAGCATGTGGAAAAACTGTGGAAGAAGTCGATCGCAAACTAGCTCGTAATGTTCCTCCAAATTGGCGCAAAGATGCCCATCACTACCTGATTCTACAGGGCCGCTACACTTGCAAGGCACGAAAGCCTCTTTGTGGGAAGTGTCCCGTGCTTCATGAATGTTCTTATCCGAATAAGGAAATTCAGAAGGTGAACTGACTTGAACCAAGATCGATTCTGAAATCTGACTGTAATCCNCGGTTTTTGCTCAGTTAGAANATGATTATCTCAAACTGTTCAAGGACTGACTTAGGAAGCAAAAGAGATTGCTATTCAGGGCTGAACGACGAAAGGGTAAGCAATTCCACTGTAGAAGAAGTACNGGCTGAGGGCCAGATTTTCAGCTAGTTCTAGAAGATAATCATCNGTTGGTTCTTGATAGTCCTTTCTGCGAATCGCCCAGTTGCGATTCTCTGCTTGGAAGCGTAAGTCATANACTCCAAAATCCAGTAGCGCCCGCTGATCCTCCAGATTCCAATACAATATATCTGCAGCAAATTCACGTCTTTGATCCGTACTACGCACTGCAATTCTGTCTCCCTGCAATAGGAGTTCATACTGAACCAATCGAGGTGGGTTCCATTCCTGTGGATTTTGTTGACGCAACAGCACTCGAGAACGATCAGCAATNAAGTATCTCGATGGNACCATAGTTGTCGGAAAATCAAGCTGTCCTTGAACACGCAATGGTTGAATTTCTCGAAAATCAATAAACTTTTGATATTCTCGACGAGATAGACCAGAAGGCTCGCTTCGNGCCAGTTTCAGCCCAATGGATTGCACTGAATATTGAGCAAAGATTTGAGGATTTTGACGATAGGTCAAATCTTCTACAAAAAAGATCCCATTCTCGCTTAAAATCGGTGCCGTGATTGTTTTGCCAGCAGGAGTATTGAAACGAATTTGCAACTGCATTTCATCAGCGAGCCTTACGTTTGTCTGAAGCTGTTCAAACTCGAACCGCACTCGACCACTGAGCAAGATATGTGACCATAGCTTTTCTTCTTCAGCAGCTTCTGCCAAGTTAGGATCCTGCTGACGAACAGCCTGCAAACGAGCAAAGGCTTTAACTCTTTCCCCAGCAGCCAAGTACTCCCGATAGCGCTGAAGGTTATCCTTGGCAACCTGGCGGTTCACTCGTAGGAGAGCCCCGAGATAGACCGAATTGCCCGGATTGGCGATAACCGCTTCCCGGTAGGAGGTCGAAGCTTCTTCCCAACGTTCTTCTGCTTCCAATCGTACTCCCTGATCGTAAGCGAACGAGCATCCCAGCAGGGGTAGACTCAATAATAGCAGTAATGCGTATTTCCAGAATTGTCGCACGTCACTCCACCTTAGAAATTGGATAATTTGGAGCCTCTTCCGTGATGAAGACATCATGAACATGACTTTCTCGTAGTCCAGCCGAGGTGATTCGGACGAATTGTGCCTGCTCTTGCAGCTCCACAATATTTCGACAGCCAGTGTATCCCATTCCAGAGCGCAATCCTCCTACAAACTGATAGACCATTTCTGCTAGTGATCCTTTAAAAGGCACTCGGCCTTCAATCCCTTCTGGTACTAATTTTGATTCTTCAATATTGTTCTGGAAATAGCGATCTTTGCTACCTTCCTTCATCGCACCCATTGATCCCATTCCACGATACAGCTTGTAACGACGACCCTGGTAAAGAATCACTTGGCCTGGAGTTTCTGCTGTCCCGGCAAATAAGCTACCGATCATCACGGAGTCTGCACCAGCCGCTAGGGCTTTCACAATATCACCTGAGTACTTGATTCCTCCATCGGCAATTATAGGAATTCCACAACGTCTCGCCACGCTTGCTGACTCACTAATCGCTGTAATTTGAGGCACACCAATACCAGCAACCACTCTCGTTGTACAAATTGAGCCTGGCCCAATTCCGATTTTGACAGCATCGACTCCTGCCTTGATCAAAGCTTCACAACCAGAGGCAGTAGCAATATTACCTGCAACAATTTCTAGCTCAGGAAAGGATTTGCGAAGTTCTT
>NYVT01000052.1:0-8672 GCA_002684675.1 Deltaproteobacteria bacterium | reverse complement strand
TTCCCGAATCCATTCTTCAGTTTGATCAATCAGTTGAAGCAAGTCTGCTTGTACTGTTGTTCCAGTATAGAGCCGACTCGCGAGACACGGGGCAGCAGGTAAATCAGCGAATGGCAGTGCTGATTGACGGGCGATTTCACGAAGTTGAGTTTTTGTGATGAATGCTTCCACATAGGGATGCCTCACTGCTGCCTCCTTTGCAGCCTCTAAACCGGGTCGAAAATCATCAAGATCATCGAGATTGGTACCACTTAGTAAAACGCTTGATGAATCTAACTGTCCTCGAATATCTCTCAGTGTTCGGTAAAGATTTTTCNNGCAGCAGTGGAAGCAACGGTTCACTGGATTTGCCAAGTATTCTGGATCATCGAATTCACCTGCATTGACCAGCTGAAGTTGCCATTTCTCNTGATGTGCCCAGCGTTTCACTCGTGTCGANGCNGCAGCAGGTACTGCGGGTCCAACAGCATGTACAACAATGGTCACTTGAGGTTTTTGACGATGAGCCAGAGTCGCCAATAACATACTATCAACTCCTCCGCTACAAGCCACTAGNCGAGGACTGGTACCTTCCAATACTTCATTGAGTCGCTGTAAATCTTGGAACACTGTCATTTTGGTTCCCTTGACGACAACAATTTTACCCCCCAAGCCTGACGAACCTGAGCCTCGATCAACACCTGAGNTTGGCCAGTCCGATCTGCAGCAGTGACTATGTCCCGATGCTCTGGTTTCCATTGCCAGCACTCTTTACCAACAAACCCTGATCTCATTGAAATATTTCCCCATTCTGTAGAGAATTTTTCATGCATTGAATCCAACTTGAGTCGTTTTACAGGCTGGACACGAACCCCAAAACTNCCTGATTCCTTCAAAAGGATTTCCANCAGNAAATCTCGATCTTTCNNAAGGCAAANTAGCACCAATTGCTGTCCAATCCGACCCTTTTTACCAAAAACNGGGGTAGCCCAACAATCCAACGCNCCAGCANTTAACGCCTTTTCTAGACAGGAAGCTAAAAGTTGAGGACTGAGGTCATCAACGTTCGTTTCCAATCTTATGATCTCCTCGGCTATTAGTTTTTGCTCGCTTAGTTGTAATTCCAACACATTGGGATGAGGCAGATCCTTGGTTCCACAGCCAACTCCTTTTCTAGGTTGCAGAAGTGGAGAAAGATCTGAAAAANATTCTACAAATCTTTGGAGAAAAACTGCACCGGTTGGAGTAACAAGCTCTGAAGTAACAGGAATTCTTAGNAGGGGAATATCTCCTAAAAGCTNCCGAACAGCTGGAACNGGGAGATCNCATTCTCCATGAGAAAATCTAACTTTGCCCACTCCTTCAACAATGGTGCTGGAGGAGANGCTCTCAATCTCAAAATATTCCAAGGCNANCGCGATGGAAACTATGTCAATGATGGTATCTACAGCGCCAACTTCGTGAAAGTGAACCTCTTCAATGGGTACTTGATGGACTGATGATTCTGCACGACCCAATGATTGAAATAAATCCTCTGCGATGGACTTGGCTTTTGGGGAAAGCTTNGACTTGGCAAGAATTGCTAGAATATCTGTGAAGTGTCGATGATGNTTTTGGTCCTCATATGCNACCNCAAACTGGATGGCTGGAACCCCAAGTTTTTCAACACTTTGCTGAGAAATTTCCCATCCTTCNATATTTAACTTTTCNAGTTGCTCTTGTAGGAGAGTCAANGGCAATCCCAGGCCTAAGAAGCCCCCAACGAGCATATCTCCGCTGATNCCTGAATTGGAGTGAAGATGAAGATGCATCAGTTCCTGTTNATCAAGCTAGCTAGATATCCTGCGCGGAAGCCTGCATCAATATTTACGCAGCAAAGGTTCGAAGCACAGCTGTTGAGCATGCCCAACAAAGCCGTGACACCGCCAAAAGATGTGCCATAGCCAACTGAGGTTGGAATCCCAATTACTGGGCAGGAAACCAGTCCTGCCACGACTGTTGGTAGAGCAGCTTCCATCCCTGCAGCAACAACAATAACCCTAGCCTTCATTAATCGCTCGTGTCTAGATACAATCCGCTGTAGCCCAGCAACTCCCAAGTCTTCCATCACCTCGATCCGGCTTCCNGTGAGTCTAGCTGTGTGAGCGGCTTCAAGTAAGACCGGACGATCCGTGGTTCCTGCACTGACCAATAAGACATCACCCTTGAGGTTATCCTCTTTTGTTNGGTCAAGATAAAGACACTTGGACACNNCACAATAGCTAAATCCATCAAGGCTTTTTCTGACAGCTCTGTAATGGGCATCCTTAGCCCGGGTTCCNAATAGTGAAGCGTTTGGTGTTTCATGATTCAGTACAGTAAAGATCTCTGCAACTTGTTCAGGGGTTTTGCCTTCACAATAGACAACTTCAGAAAAACCATTGCGGAGTTGTCGATGATGGTCCACTTCTGCAAAGCCCAAATTCTCGACCTGAAANGTTCTTAGTTTTTCCAGGGCANAGTCGGGAGATTGGNTTCCCTCTGCAACAGATTCAAGCAGTTGAAGTAGTTGTAAAGAATTCATTCTGAACTCTTTGAAAAGTTTATTTCTTGANAACNTATCAGACTTGGCAAGCCAAACCTCCATCCACAAAGATCACGTTCCCGTTAACATATGAAGCTGCCTTGGAAAGAAGGAANACAGCGGCTCCACCCACTTCATTNGGATCACCCCAGCGCTGCATTGGCGTTCGTTCAGAAACAAAAGCTGTGAATTCGGGATCATTGACAAGAGCGGTATTCATCTCTGTAGCAAAGAAGCCGGGTGCAATACCGTTGCAGCGAATGCCTTTTGGTCCCAATTCNACNGCTAGTGCCTTNGTTAAGCCAACCACTCCGGCCTTGCTTGTGGTGTAGGCGGAGATTGTCTTACGTGCCTGGGGGCCCATGATNGAAGCAATATTAACAATAGACCCAGCCCCTTGATTCTGCATCAAACGAACGGCTTCCCGAGAAAGTAACCAACTNGCCCGAAGGTTCGTATCCAACACTCGATCAAANTCTTCTAATTCAAACTCGGTGAGTGGACGGCGATGTTGAATGCCAGCATTGTTGATCAANCCATCCAATTTACCGTGCTGTTCCTGAATTTTTCCAAAAGCAGCAAGCACCTCCTCGTCATTGGNAACATCAAAAATATAGTATTCGGCATTTTGACCTAGCTCTTGCAGATGTTGCTTACGTTCTTTTAGCAAATTCTCGTCTCGGCCATGCAGTAGGGCGGTGGCTCCAGCTTCCGTAACTGCTTTGGCCATGGACCANCCAAGTCCTCGGCTGGATCCAGAGATCAAAACANTTTGGTTTTCAAGTGAAAACAATGAAGAGTTCATAGGCCGTTNATAATTATGAAAATTTATAATAACAAATCAAAAAAGTCACGGTCGNAGTTCNTCTGAGTGGAGCACTANCATTTTGCGAACTTGCATGTCATGCATTGTGAAGGGAATGCCCCCGACAGCCAAGCCAGATTGTTTCAAGCCAGCAAAAGGCATCCAGTCCACTCGAAATGCGGTGTGCTCATTGACCATTATTGCAGATGCATTGAGANGTTTGTAGGCACGCATTGCGGTGTCAATGCTTTTAGTGAAGACGGAGGCCTGAAAGGAAAAGGGAACNTCATTAGCCCTGNCGATTGCAGTGTCTACATTGTCAACTCTGTAAACGCAGACTACTGGCCCAAAGATTTCTGCTTGGCTCACTTTACAGTTACTTGGTGGATTCAGCAGCACAGTGGGTGCGAAACATGATTCTGAAATTCGCTTTCCGCCACAGAGAATTTCTGCTCCTGCCGCNACTGCCTCNTTAACCCAGGCTTCTATCCTATCTGTCTCACGATGTCGAATCAGCGGACCGACTTCAGTAGCTGCATCTGTGGGGTCTCCAACTACTAGATTTTTTGCTTTTTCGGCAATTTTTAGGCCCACTTCTAGAGCAATACTCGAATCAGCAAAAACTCTTTGCACAGATACACACACTTGCCCAGCATGATAGAAACCTCCCTTTGTGAGTGATGGCACCAATCGCTCTAGATCAGCATCAGCAGCAACTACCACTGGAGCAGCTCCACCATGCTCTAGAGCGCAGCGAGTTCCAGGAGCAACTTGAGATCTGAGTGACCAACCCACACGGGCGCTACCAATNAAAGAGAAGAAGGCCACACGGGCATCAGTGACCAATTTCGTNGCATTTTNTANATTNTTNANNACTAGTGATTGGCACCATTCTTNNGGCAATCCNGCCTCNCGAAGNATGNTGATGAAGCGGAANCAGGAAAGNGGNGTGTCCTCNGCAGGTTTTATGATCACTGGACATCCTGTTGCNANAGCAGGTCCGACTTGGTGTACAATTAAGTTNAGTGGNTGNTTGAATGCACTGACTGCTACGACNATACCAATNGGTTCGTTNCTCGTTGCAGCAAACTTACCCTCTGAAGCAGGATTGAGATTCATTGGGATCTCCTTCCCTGCCTGAGTTCTAAGAACCTCAATGCAGTTTCTGACACCATCAATTGCCCTAGCTACTTCTGCCCTGGAATCAATTAACGGCTTACCTCCTTCCCGAGCAGCTTCCACAGCTAGTTTCTCTGCCCGTTCAGACATGATCGCAGCAGTTTTTTCAAGTATTTCTATGCGTTTGGCTGGCTTCAGCCAGAGATTTCTGTCCTTGTACAATCGATCTGCAGTGGAAAGGGCTAACTCTACTGCATCAGCATCAGCTGAAGTTACGGTGGCAATCAAAGATCCATCATATGGAGCGGTAACCTCGATTTGGCCATCATCACTTTGTGCTCCAGGGATTTGTAGGTTGAAGTGCTGGCTCATGCGTATCTCCTGATCTTTATTTCAATAATTCTTAGCAAGAATGAACACTTGCTTTTGGAAAGTTCCAAGCCTCAGAATAGGTGGTATCTATGCATTCACTGTTTGCAATCGTTCATTCCAAGGGAAGTTTCAATCTCCAATTTCACAATCTCCTCATAATCCGTCCTCGTGATCGTAGAAATTGCTCTTGTCATTCCTCTTCGCCAAGTCTTTGACTATCAGTGGCCTGCAGGATGGATTGAACCCAAATTAGGACAACGGGTTTTGGTCCCCTTTCGACGCCAAAAAAAGTGTGGTTTGATTGTTGGGATCAAAGAAAAAACTGAATTTGATGGTGTCAGACAGGTCTTATCTTTGCTGGATGAGCATTCGATCATCAACAGAGATCTCTTGGATTTGACCAAATGGGTTGCAGAATACTATTTTTGTGGGTGGGGAGAGGTCTTGCAAACTGCTTTGCCGGGGGGGCTGGGAGTGCATTTGCAAAGTGAGTATTCTTGGGCACTCTCAAAGCCTAGCCAGAATACAAAGCTACCAGAAAAATTTTCTGGTCTGCTACTCAGAGAGCGCTGGACGGACCAGGAATGGAAGGAATTTAAACCATCCAAAACCGAAGAAAATCTCCGCCAGCAATGGCTCGATAGCGGACTACTTAAGGTGCACCGCCATCTTGTACAACAACGGGCAAAGATTAAAACGGAACGCTGGGTAAAGCTGAAAAACATTCCTTATGATAAGCTTGGCAAATCAAGTCGTAAAAAAACAAAACGTCAACGCGTGTTAGAAATATTGCAGGTGTGTGATGAAGTACCATGGCTTAAAATCCGAGATGAAATCAAAGCTCCAGCTTCTCTATTGAAGCAACTGGTCGAGGAACAAGTTGTCGAAACTTTTGAAAAACGAGTTTTCCGAAGATTTTTGCCACAGGGCCTGCCAACACCAAGGGACTTTCAAAAACTTTCAGAGGATCAGCAAAAAGTTTGGGTAATGATTGAGCAAAGTCTGAGTTCCAACAAATATAAAGCGTTTCTTCTGCATGGAGTGACAGGAAGTGGGAAGACAGAGGTCTATCTCCATGCTGTTAGAAAGTGCCTTGAGTTGGAAAAGACGGCCTTGGTGCTGGTTCCTGAAATTTCCTTAACACCGCAATTGGTCAATCGTTTTCGCGAAAGATTTGGGGATCTTGTTGCTGTACTGCATAGTGGAATGGACGACGGGGAACGATTTGATGAATGGTCACGGATTCAATTAGGGCAGGCGAAAATCGCAATTGGTGCTCGTAGTGCTATTTTTGCACCTTTGCAGAACCTTGGGCTTGTGGTAATCGATGAAGAGCATGACCAATCTTATAAACAAGGAGAGTCACCGCGTTATCAAGGCCGTGATGTCGCCGTATATCGTGCTTTTCAAGAAAAAACAACAGTCATCATGGGTTCGGCAACTCCGTCTATTGAATCATGGCAAAATAGCAGGACAGGAAAATATCATCTGCTGGAATTGCCCTCCAGAGCCCTGACTGGAGCCAAGCTTCCTGAGGTTGAACTACTTGACCTGCGCCAACAACCACGGCAGTCGGGTTGCTACTTCTTTACAAAGGAACTCGTTCAGGCTTTGCGTATCTGCCTTCAGAAGCAAGAACAGGCGATTCTGTTTCTTAATCGGAGAGGATACGCTCCAATCGTTCAGTGTCCAGAATGTGAGAACACGGTTAATTGTGATGCCTGTAGTCTGAGTTTAGTGTACCACCAGAGCAGCGAAAAACTTCGCTGCCACCAATGTGATCACACTCAAGGATTTCCAAATATTTGTCCTTATTGTGGAACTCAGACGAACATGCGATTGGTGGGTACTGGCACAGAACATATTGAGCAAGATCTTCGTGTTGTTTTCCCTGAAGCCAGGCTGCTGAGGATGGATCGTGATACACTCCATGGAAAGCATGCGTTGAGCGAAATGCAGCAGAAGATTCAACGTCATGAAGTAGACATAGTCATTGGTACTCAACTTGTCACCAAAGGACATGACTTCCCCAATGTAACTTTAGTGGGGGTGCTGTTGGCTGATTTAGGGCTGAATTTGCCAGATTTTCGTTCAGCAGAGAGGACCTTCCAATTACTTACTCAAGTTGCTGGCAGAGCTGGGCGTGGAGAGAAACCTGGCCGTGTGTTTATTCAGACAAACAATCCAAATCATCACAGCTTGGTAACCGCTCAACTTCAAAATTACGAATCTTTTGTAAATCAGGAAATACCACTACGAGAAAGACTTAGACAGCCTCCATTTTTAAGCTTGGCAAGTGTCCTCTGTATTTCTCGTGATGAAAATCGAGCAAAGGATCTTGCCTTGTCTCTTCGGCATAACCTGCGATCAAATGGCCAAGTGGGTATAATTTGCCAGGGTCCAGCAGAAGCACCTATTCGACGCATCAACCATCGCTTCCGATGGCAAGTGTTGATCAAAGCTTCCTCAGCAGGATTGATCAGAAAAGTTTTTGAAAAATCACTACTCGGTCCGGAGCCCTTGATCTGTAGCCGTGAAGAAAACATAATTCTTGATATCGACCCGCAGCATTTGATGTGACAAGATGAACGCACCCGATACGCCTTGAAGTCGGAGTGAAGTAGTATTGCCAATTAGTTATGGAGTATGAGATGAAAGTAAGTTTTTTGGGACTTGGGGTGATGGGCTATCCAATGGCTGGTTATTTAGTAAAGGCCGGTCACGAGGTATGTGTTTATAACCGAACACTAGATAAGGCTGCAAAGTGGGTTCAGCAGCATGGTGGAACTCGTGCCGATACTCCGTCGGACGCGGCAAAAGGTGCTGAAATTGTTTTTACCTGTGTTGGCAATGACGATGACCTCCGCCAGGTGGTAAATGGAGAGCAGGGTGCCTTCCGCAGTATGAATCGAGGAACCTTACTGGTTGATCACACAACTACCTCAGCAAATGTGGCAAGGGAACTTGCGAGTGTTGGAGCATCCCTCGAAGTTGGATTTGTTGATGCTCCCATTTCTGGTGGTCAAAGTGGGGCTGAGAATGGGATTCTGACAGTGATGTGCGGGGGAGGTCAGGAAAACTATGATCGAGCAGAGCCTGTTATTCAAGCCTATGCACGCTCAGTTAAGCGACTTGGAGAAGTCGGCTCTGGCCAACTAACGAAGATGGTCAATCAAATCTGTGTGGCAGGGGTTGTTCAATCCCTAGCAGAAGCCATTCATTTCGCTCAAAGAGCTGGGCTTGATCCTTTGGCTGTGATCGAGGTGATTTCGAAAGGGGCCGCACAGTCATGGCAGATGGAAAACCGTCACAAGACTATGGTGGCTGATGAATTCGAATTTGGTTTTGCCGTAGATTGGATGCGTAAAGATCTTGGGATTGTGCTCAATGAAGCGCGGCAAAACGGGGCACAGCTGCCTGGAACTGCTATGATCGATCAATTTTACTCTGGTGTTCAGGCGTTAGGTGGAGGGCGCTGGGATACTTCAAGTTTGCTCAAGTTATTACAAGATCCAAAATAATCATACGGACTCGTGCCACTATCTCCTCTTCCACCACCCAGTCCCGCGGAACTGTTCTGGCAGAAAAATAAGTTCTACCTTCTTTTGACCCTGCTCAGTCTACTATGGCTGAGCTACCTTGGTCAGTTTGATCAAGAGTGGACGAGGTGGTTGAGAGAAAACCGCTCTGATCAGTTTGGAAAATGGATGGGTCGCAATCTCCTGGCACCAGCTATAAAGCTTCTTCCAGGCAACCTTGACAGATATATGGGGCCGCAAATCTATGGCATTATTGGGAAGTACGTTGGAGATCAGCTGGATTTCATGCTTTCAA
>NYVT01000051.1:0-17918 GCA_002684675.1 Deltaproteobacteria bacterium | reverse complement strand
ATAGCGTTCGATATTCGAGTCTACCATCGCATGATCGTTGCGAGCGTCCATGTAACGTAAGTAATACCAACAGGATCCAGCCCAGTTGGGCATGGAATTCATGTCTCTATGAAAAACCTGAACGGGTAGACGTTCACTATCAACGTCAAGAAAACTTTCTGATGCCTGTTCTTCACTGACCAAACGGACACATTGATTTGGTAGGATTACACCATGGACGGTTACCCAATTTTTCACGCGACCCAAGGGTGGTTCAGGTAGCGAATCTGGATCTTCACTGCCCTTCGGCTGAAAGTTGTCCAATTCAGGTAATTCAATGGGTAACTCACTATCATCAAGAGGATATGGAAGGTCATTTTCGATATCAAAAACGACTGGGAAGGGCTCTCCCCAGTATCGTTGTCGACTGAAGAGCCAGTCGCGCAATTTATACTGCACTTGTGGCCGTCCTAATCCTTTTTCAGCGAGCCACTCACCGACTTTCAACTTCCCAATTTCATTGTCCAGTCCATCAATACTCAAATTCTTATGAATTGATTGGAAACAGGTTCCGGGCCCAGTATAAGAAGTTTGAAATTCTGTTGGGGATAGGCGGTACAGATCCAGTAGTTGTTCCTCAGTCCAACCGCTTGCTTCTCCTTGAAGAGTCTTTGACTTGAGCCAGCTCAATGGAGGCTGAATTACAGTTATGATTGGTAACTGGTATTTTTTGGCGAACAAGAAATCACGTTCGTCATGTCCGGGAACCCCCATTACAGCGCCTGTACCNTATTCCATNAAAACGTAGTCACCAATCCAGATTGGAATCTGNTCNCCANTGACTGGGTGAACCGCAAAACCGCCAGTGGGAACCCCATTCTTTTCTAGATCTTCGCCAGCAGANATANATGTAATTCTTGCTGNTTCNTTTTGAAAAGCGATNACACTNGACTCTNGCTCCTTAGCNGTTACCTGTTGAACCAGCGGATGTTCTGGTGCCAGCACGAGATATGTTACTCCAAAAAGTGTATCTGGTCTGGTTGTAAATACNGCGACACGCTCCTGCTTTCCGTTGTTTAACTGAACTGGAAATTCAATGCGAGCTCCTTGGCTTCTGCCGATCCAAGCCTTCTGCATCTCCGTCACACCATTGGGCCAGTTNACATCTTCCAGATCTTGAATTAATCGATCCGCGTAGCAGGTGATTCGGAGGTTCCATTGGCGAAGTGGTCGGCGATAAACAGGGNAATCNCCTCGTTCACTGCGNCCCTCGTTCGTCACTTCCTCGTTGGAAAGTACTGTGCCCAGTTGGGGACACCAATTGACGGGTGACTCCTCAACGTAAGCGAGTCTTGCTTTGTCGATAGCGCTTCTCAGTTCATCCTCTTTTGCTAGTCGACCCTCAGGAAAATATACGGCNGGTTGTGGGGNGCCGTCACTATCAAGCAGCCACTCCCCACTTACTAACTTTTCTTTGAGTTCTGAAATAGGTCTAGCTCTACCTTGGGACATGTAACCATCAGGTCCCTNCCAACTTACAGTAGGATCATAGTANGAATGGTAGATTTGAAGGAAGATCCACTGTGTCCACCTAAAGTAATCTGGATCTGTTGTTGAGAATCGCCTAGTTGGATCATGACTTAGCCCCAGCATCTTCAGTTGCTGAAGCATATTGCGAATATTGTTGTCTGTAGTGATCCTGGGATGCTGGCCGGTCTGGATTGCATATTGTTCGGCGGGAAGNCCAAAGGAATCAAACCCCATNGAATACAGGACATTGTAACCACGCATTCTCATAAATCGGCTGAGGATGTCAGTCGCAATGTAACCAAGTGGATGTCCAACGTGTAATCCAATGCCACTAGGATAAGGAAACATGTCTAGGACAACAAATTTTGGCTTCTGCTTNTCAAATNCNTCNTCNNTTGGATTNGGNGTCTNGAAAATCTTTTGANTATCCCAATATTGACGCCATTTTGGCTCAAATTCCTTGGAGGCTTCCCGATAAGTTTTCATGAATGTTTTGCTCCAGAACCTTGACGGTAATTACNGGGAGGGATGGAAAGTAATCTTTGGGGAAGGGAAGACGGGTCTACNTAGACCCGTCTGTCAATTAGCGCTTAGACAGCAGCAGCTTCTTGCTGAAGGGGAGTCATCAAACTCATGGAAGAAGATCTTGCTTCCATTCGATTAAGTGCATGTACAAAGGCGAGTGCACTTGCCAGGATGATGTCTGTGTGGGCTCCACGTCCTGTAACTTGCTGTCCCTCTTGTTCTACAGTTACACTAACCTCCCCTTGGGCGTCNGTGCCCCCTGTGATTGCTTTCACTACATAGGAAGTTAGAGTACAGTTTTGTTCGGTAATCTGCTTGATCGTGTTCAATGCAGCATCTACAGGGCCATCGCCAAAACCTGCTTTACGCACAACATCGTTGCCCACTCTCATTGTTATCGTTGCAGTAGGTACTGAAGTTGTTCCNGAGGTGACAGTCAAATGCTGTAGTTCAAAGCGATTGTTTTGTTTACGAACATTGTTGGTGATCAGCGCCTCAATGTCTTCATCAAAGACCTGTCGCTTNACATCAGCNAGGTGTTTGAACTCCTTGAANATGTTATTCANCTCTACATCATTTAGTTCGAAGCCAAGTGATTTCACTCGCTCACTCAATGCATGTCGACCAGAATGTTTTCCAAGAACAAGCTGACTCTGCCTTACACCAACTGACTGTGGAGTCATTATCTCGTAAGTCAAAGCATTCTTCAACACACCGTGCTGATGAATTCCAGCCTCGTGTGCAAAGGCATTTGCCCCAACGATAGCCTTGTTCGGTTGAACTGCAACACCAGTAATTTTTGTCAGCAGGCGGCTTGTTGGGTAAAGTTGCTCAGTGACAATATTTGTTTGGAGGTCGAAGTACTGCTGACGTGTATTCATAGCCATCACAATCTCTTCCATTGCAGCATTACCGGCTCTCTCACCGATACCGTTAATCGTACATTCGATCTGTCGGGCACCAGCTTTCACTGCAGCCAGTGAATTGGCTACACCCATTCCCAGATCATTATGGCAATGAACTGAGAAAACGACCCGATCTGCTTGATACACCTCGTTCTTCAGAAGTTTGATCAATTCAAACATTTCATCAGGCGTGGTATAACCCACAGTATCTGGCACATTGAGAGTATTGGCACCAGCACGAACGACAGCGGAAAATAGTTCAACTAAGAATTCGGGTTCACTTCTGGTCGCATCCTCTGCGCTGAACTCGACGTAATCCGTGTGCGTGCGAGCAAATTCAACAGATTCAATCGAGCGCTTGATTACCTCATCTTCATCCATCTGCAATTTGTATTTCATATGCAGTTGGCTGGAGGCGATGAAGGTGTGAATTCCCCAGTTTTCGGATTCTTTGAGAGCGTCAACCGCTCGTTCGATATCTGAAATGCTGGCTCTGCAAAGTGAAACTACTTTCGCTCGATTAATTTGCTGTCCAATTTGCCTAACGCTTTCGAAATCCCCAGGGGACGATGCTGCGAAACCAGCTTCAATCACATCTACTCCTAGTCGATCTAGTTGTCGAGCCAGTAGTAGCTTTTCTTTCGCGGACATGGAACAACCAGGGGACTGCTCGCCATCGCGAAGCGTAGTATCAAAAATGCGGATCGTTTCCATTAAGCTCTCCTCGACAGGAATCCATGGAATGCTGCACCATTGCAGACTCCAAAAAGTAGTTGTGTTGCGCTGCAATTCTTTGCGAAATGTTGACGTCAACAAAAAGAATAAATCTATCACTTGCGAAAGAAGATTCAAGCATCATGAACTCTCAGATGCAACTGCAGATCAGTCTAACGCAAATGTCCTTGCTTGCGTCGTGCCGAATCTGCCAGTATCTTAGCAAAATCCTTGCAAGCAAAAAGTTAAGAAATTTCCAATAAATAAGAACTTTGGCAATCTGTATTTGTTCAACTCACGTGTGGCTAACTCCGGATGAAATCAGTTTCTAATAAAATCAATTTTCCTGAACTTGAGGCTCGAATTCTTAAATTTTGGCGTCAAGAAAACATCTTCCGTAAATCGGTAGAGGAACGACCGGCTGATAACGAATTCATATTTTATGATGGACCTCCCTTTGCCACTGGTCTTCCACACTATGGACATTTACTGGCAGGGACAATCAAAGACGTGATTCCTCGCTACAAGACCATGCAGGGCTATCGAGTAGAAAGGCGATTTGGGTGGGATTGCCATGGTTTACCAGTCGAGTATGAGATTGAGCAGACCTTGGGTTTGAAAGGGCGTCCAGATATCGAGAAATTTGGGGTAGGAAATTTTAATGAGGAATGCCGTAAGATTGTGCTCCGCTATGCTAGTGAATGGCGAGAAACAGTAGAAAGAATGGCGCGTTGGATCGACTTTGACAATGACTACAAGACAATGGATCTGACTTTCATGGAGTCAGTATGGTGGGTCTTCGAGCAACTTTGGAAAAAGGGACTCATCTATGAGGGAGTCAAGGTGATGCCCTATTCTTGGAGAGTTTCTACCCCACTCTCAAATTTTGAAGCTAACCTGAACTACAAGGATACTCAAGATCCATCGGTGACAGTCAGATTTGCCCTATCATCAGAGCCAAACACCTTTATCCTAGCATGGACAACCACTCCTTGGACTTTGCCTTCCAACCTTGCACTATGCGCAGGTCCGAACTTAAATTATGTCTGTTTGAAGCTGCATGGCAGTGCGGAAAAGTATTGGATCTGTGAAGGGCGCCAATCGGCATATTTTGAAGAAGGTAGCTGTCAAATTATTAACAAGTGTGCTGGGAGGGAATTGGAAGGCCTAGCGTATGAACCAATATTCCGTTTTGCGGATGGGAGAGTAGATCTTTCCAAGGCACGACGTGTTNTATTGGATGAGTACGTCAGTGATGAAAGTGGNACAGGAATTGTGCACCAAGCCCCTGCTTTCGGGGAGGATGATTTGAGAATCTGCCAGCGAGAAGGCATCCCTGTATTTGATCCTGTGGATACAGAGGGGAATTTCTGTGCTTACATGGATTTTATCGCAGGTATGAATATNAAGGAGGCTGATAAAACTATTATTCGTCAGTTGAAAGAACAAGACTCGCTGTTCAGGCAGGACACGATNCAGCATAGCTATCCATTCTGCTGGAGAACAGACACTCCACTGATTTACAAAGCTATCTCAACATGGTTTGTCAACGTAGAGTCAATCAAAGACCGAATGGTTTCTCACAACCAAACNGTTCACTGGGTACCAACACACATTCGTGATGGACGCTTTGGAAAATGGTTGGAAAATGCTAGGGATTGGGCGATAAGTCGCAACCGATATTGGGGGACACCCTTACCCATTTGGCGTAGTGAGGATGGGGATATTNTATGTTTTGGAAACGTNGCTGATNTGGAAGAGGCTGTTGGNCAAAAAATTACAGACCTGCACAAGCATTTTTTGGATGATTTGTTGATCCACCAGAATGGAAAAACTTATCGACGCATTTCTGAAGTCCTGGATTGTTGGTTTGAATCAGGAGCAATGCCCTATGCACAACAACACTATCCATTTGAGAACAAGGAACTNTTTGAAGAAAATTTNCCAGCAAATTTCATATGTGAAGGCCTAGACCAAACACGCGGTTGGTTTTATACCTTGGTGGTTCACGCGGCAGCCTTATTCGATGCNCCCGCTTTTCGCAACTGTATCGTAAACGGGCTGATTTTAGCNGAAGATGGAAAGAAGATGAGCAAACGCCTCAAAAATTATCCTGATCCAGTCGAGATGCTGGATCGATATGGGGCTGATGCCATTAGACTATATATGCTCAATTCCGTTGCGGTTCAAGGAGAGTCTTTGCGTTTTTCTGAGCAAGGTTTAGTTGAAGTAACTCGCTCAGTACTACTGCCTTTGTGGAACTCNCTTTCNTTTCTCTCAACCTACGCAGAAATCGATGGTTGGGAGCCNACTGAAGCAAATCTGGCAGTTGAAAAAAACAATCCTTTGGATCGTTGGATTTTGAGTCATTTGCAAGGGCTTATTANAGAGGTCCACTCTGCAATGGACCTTTACGAGTTGAACAAAGCTTCTGCTCCTTTTGTTGACTTTATTAACCTCCTCACAAACTGGTATTTNAGACGTAGCCGACGTCGTTTTTGGAAAGATGGCAGGGGACAAGATAAGATGTCTGCTTATGCTACGCTTTTCTTNGTGNTGCNAGGTCTTTCGAAAATTATCGCCAGCTTTNTTCCTTATGTTGCAGAGGGAATCTATGNGGCTCTTCGCAGAGAAGATGATCCAATCAGCGTACATTTGGANNANTTCCCGGTTGTAGATGAAAAATCAAGGGATTTAGGTTTAGAAGCAAGAATGGATCTTGTTCTAACAGCAGTCAACATGGGACGTGCACTTCGAGCCAAGCACCAGTTGAAAATCCGACAACCATTGCAGAGGTTATTTTTGATAACACGAGATCCAGAGGCACAGAGAATCTTGAATGAACTGGATGCCCTACTTTTGGATGAACTAAATATCAAAGAACTTGTGCTCACCGAAAATGAGGAGGATCTAGTGGGATTGAGCGCTCAGGCAAATTTTAGAGTTTTAGGTAAGCGTTTGGGCAAGCACATGAAGGAGGTNGCTGACCACATCAAGACGCTTGACTTGAAAGATATACGAAGTCTGCAGGATGGAGGAAGTGTTACCTTACGTCACACTGACGGTGAAGTTACGTTGACAGTTGAGGATGTCCTAATCCAACGTTCGCAGCGTGAAGGACTATTGGTAGAATCTTCTGGTAGTGTAACTATCGCACTTGATACTGAATTGAACGCATCCNTAATCAAAGAGGGTCTTGCGAGAGAATTTGTTAACAAAGTCCAGCACATGCGNAAGGAACAGGACTTTGCGGTTATGGACCGTATCTTGATCAGGTACAAGTCCTCAAATATTGTGGGTGAAGCACTNAACGCTTTCCAGGATTTTGTTTGTACTGAAACCCTTTGCGAGAAGCTNATTCTAGAAGAAAACNTAGGTAGTGATTGGGATATCAATGGCGAGATCTGTACGATTAAAATAGAAAGAATGAACCTTTCNACTTGAGGTCACATGAGAAGTTTTTTGTTGTGCTTATTGATAGGTTCTCTTTTGGGCTGTGCGGCTGAAAATGATTCAATGGGGAAATTGTCGAAAGANAGACAAAGCCTTTCTGCAAAGATCTCTGANTCTGAAGCCCAAAATGTTCTGATTTTNAACGAAAGCTCGGCGATTGTTGCTAAGNCTGAAGGAAGTTGGGATCTCAGAGTCAGTTCGTTCAAACCTGTACAAGCTATTTATGTNGATAACATNCCAATGACACTTGCTGGAAAATCTTTCGATTTTTTTNTTCAGATTCCCTATGAACTCAAGTCTGAAAGGAAAATTTTTACTGTTGAGGTTTANACTACCGAGGGAGTTNTTAAGCACNAAATATTGCTTAAACANAAGCCATCCTAACTACTTATACACTTNAGGCGATCTCTAGTGGTGGGATTTCTTCTTCAGGACCTGCTTCTTGGACCTTCTCAAACCATTCACTGAGTTGTTCCGCGTAACTATCTAGCCGAAATTTGCGACAGCAATCCAGCATTTGCACAAAAACTTTATGTTGNGGCAATATAATTATTGATTGCTGATATTCCTGAACCGCTGCTCTTCCTTGACGTTTTCCCTCAAGCATCATTGCTCTTTCCAAATGCTGATTGGCAATAGCCAAGCGATCTTTTTGCTTCTGTAATGTAAGTTCTCTCTCGAANTCACGAATTGTTTTTGGATTTCCGAGACCCTTGGCAACTTCCAAGGCTTCCTCCAAGACTTCTTCGTCCGCCTCAACGCTGAGAACGAGTTGATATCCCAGGACAGACTCTTGCCAGTTATTCNTGTCAGCCGCAATTCTTGCTGAGGCTAGCCACTCTTGGCGGATGGTTATCATCCCATCAAGCGCTTGCCGGCTTTTGGGATCCTTTAGCAGGACTTCACGAAAGCAGCTCTGTGCCGTATTCCACTCATTGAACTCTAGGGATAGAGTCCCTAACTGCAAAAGTTGCTCTGGCTTAGTCATATCTAGTCGTAAATCTTGTAGCAACTCCCATGCTTTTCGTCGATTTTTTCCGAGTATAATCTTTGCCTCTTCGAACANACNTGCGACCTCATATTTTCCTTGAGAACGCCGTAGCATTTCGAAGCCAATAAAGAGATAACGTCGCGACAACTGAATATTATTNGCTCGGCGATATGCTAATCCTAAGTTGATCAAGGTGTATCGGTGGTTTGGTACTTTAGCTAGTAGGGCAATGAGCTTTTCAACGGCAATTTTTGGTTGCCTCAATGCTAGTGAGCAAAATAAAAAGCAACGTAGGTTTGCATCGAGAGGATTTCGTTGCACAGCCCACTCGAAAACCTTAGAGGAGACAGACTGATTTTGNGAGAGTAGTTGATAGCCTAGTGCACAGATCAGTTTGAAAGGCTCTTCTTTATCTTNGGGTGATTGGGCTTCATTCCACAATAATTTTAATTTTGAAAATAANTGGCCAGGNTCTCTTGGGGATTTNGGTCGTTTTGGTTCGGGTTGGTCAAATGCTTTTGGTTCGGGTTCCAGTTTGGCTGCTTCTTCGGCTGCTTCTTTTGCAGCCTCCCATGCTGAAAACTTTTCATTAAATTCCATGTCAATCAGCTGGGCTAACTCATCCTCAAACATCGGCAAGACAAAGCTATTTCTTACCTCAAACACACTGATTGAAAGCTTAGCATTATTATCATACTGATAGCTGTGGGCTAGTGTTGCGGCAAGATTGTATGATGCCCATTCGTGATNTGGATTCACCTTTAGCGCATGTTTGTAGTAGTTCTCAGCTCTTCTTGGCTGAGAGTGGCGTCGACATAAATTNCCTAAAAAATTGGCTAATTCTGGGTTGTTGGGAAAAGAGACTAGTAGNCTCTGACCCAGAGATAAAAGGTCCAAACCTCCTGCGGCTTCTGCATCTTCGAACTGCCTCTTGACGATTGGTATAGATTGNTGAGCATTTATTTGAAGAGCCTTGTTGTACTCAACAGAGGCACGGTCGTAAAATCGGCTATCCAACAACTGTTTGGCTTTTTTGAGATGTACCTGATAGCCCTCATCTTTNGTNCNACCTNCTTTGAAAATTTTCTTCAGAAAGTCCATAGGCACCTGTGTGTTTCTTTGTTAGAACAAGAATNGNTCAGTCCGTTGNTACTAGAATGCTTAGGNCNAATTTTTAGNGCCNTTTGCATATTTAAAACAGTGGTTTTATCTCATCAATTATTTTTGAATCNCCATTGTCCCATTCCAGTANAGTATGACGAGTCTTGCCTTCCTCGAATTCCAAAATTAGGTAGGGTACATTTGTAGCGAGAACAAATCGAAACCGACTTTTTTCTGCGGGGAGCAATGCTCGAACAGTCCATGATGCAGGGTAAAGATCCACTTGAAGCGCTTCTTGAGCCCCCCATGGAGCCGAATAATTTCGTTTCCTGANTGGCTCTGCAATCATTTTCAATTGGCTTANAGATTGAGGCAATCCTTGCTCTTCTAATTCNAATGCCAACATTGATGCATATANGGAGAATTTTACTTCCTTATCCTTNAACAGTTCAGGCATCAACGATCGCATGTGCAACATGATCAACTCAAGTGGTACGGTACCTTTTTCAAGTTGTTGTTTAAAATTTCGAATTTCACCGGCTCTATTTAAAACAGACTCCGAAGTTGTCCCATTATAAGTTGTGGANACCNGGTAAATATCNCGAAGGTCCTCTTCAGTGTATGATTGGATCTTACCATTGTCCGTGAAAGTAAGCTGTTTGCGAGTAAAGACTTTCCCATCNGGTTTAGTGTTNGCATTTTGCTCCACCCATTGTTTTTTCTCATCTAGATAAATTTGGAGAAAATTACTGTAACCNGTTACTNCTTTGCGTTCTAGGTTCCAATGTTCGTATCGTAAAGTGGAACCCTCTTGAAACAGAGAAAGGTAATTATTTGCCAATAAATTCTTTGAAAATAAACTAAAACAGATAAATGACAAAGTGATGAAACATAATTGCTTTATCTGANAAACTGATTGACTATTCCGGCAAACCATCTAATCCTTTCGAATTAATTTAATATTNTGTTTCATTAAATTCTTTACTTGTAGTNTTAGAAACTCAGGGACAATCTGAAGGCAAACTATGGCTGTTTACGGTTATATTAGGATCAATTATCAACGCACTCAGCCCAAGGGTTTTACTCTNGAAGAACAAGAGTCACAAATCAGACACTTTGCAGTTGCAAGGAATCTTACTCTCAAGAGAATTATNCAGGATGAGGCAGAGACTAGTGCCACGCTTGATTTGTCAGGCCTTGAAGAAGTTTTGCAGCTTNCTGAATCGGGAGAAATCACCACTTTGATTGTTCCACGTCTAGATCGCTTGGTGCGAGTACTTCACCTTCATCAGCAAGTTTTACAAAAAATATGTCATGAAAGCGGTGTCAACTTGATCTCGATCGAGGAGAACGTTGAGACAGCCACAGCCTGTGGGCAACGCATTCTAAATATCATCGGCATTTTGTCGAAGTGGGAATCAAGAAGAATTTCTGANCGAACTCGCGAATTGATCGAGAGAAAGCGGCGCATTGGGGAGCGTGTAGGCCATGCTCCTTACGGCTTTGTTTATCAGAATAAAAAANTAATCCCAGCCGAGGAGGAGGTAGAAATTGTTAAGCTGATCCGNCAGAAACGAGAAATTGAGCAACTCAGTTACAGCAAAATCGCAAAATATTTAAATCAGAATCTCATTCCAGCAAAACGTGGCGGCAATTGGTANACAGAAACAGTCAAAACGGTTTGNACCAACCCTGTTTACGGAGAGCCAATCCGGATTAGAGGCCGTATGCGTCGTCCTGACTGATGGTTTTCTTTTCCNTGTGTCTAATCAAATATCCTAAAGCTAGNAAATTAAGTATACTGTAGAACCAGATTAACCACCCTGATTTATCCCGGTACCAGGAATTGTATGTGGTTAATGCCATCACCGCACTCAAATGTCCTTCCTCAAAGAGTTTCATCCTTTTGGTAAGTACTTGCCCAGCGGCATCCCAGTACAAGCTGTNGCCGCTATTCGTAGCAAAAACCACAGGCACACGGTTCTCAAGACTTCGCCAACGCGTTATCATTTCGAGATANTCACTGGCATTGGATCTTCCAAACCAGGCTAAATTCCCACTCAANACAATCAGGTTAGCGCCGTTAATAACCATTCTCTGNATAATCTTTGGTGAGAATCCGTCAAAGCAAATGGGNGCNGAAATTTTGGCATCCCCAATTGGCATTGCTGTGAATTCCTGACCAGCCTCAAATTCGGAGATGTTTGGAATCATTTCCCTTAACCAAGCTGCCCAACTTGGAAACCAAGTTGAACCGGGAATACTTTCTCCAAATGGGATCAGAAAGATTTTGTTGTAGCGTCCGGCAATNTCTCCATCAGAGTTGACTAAAACGGATATACCAAAAAATCGATAACTACCGTTCGCCTGCATTTCCCAGTCCACAGTACTTAGTAGAATGTGTACTTGTTCTTCTTTGGCAAAATTTGAGACCAGTTTTTTAGCGGAGGCATCTTTAAAAATTGGAGCTGGGAAAGTAGATTCTGGCCAAACTAGCATTCTCTCTAGATCAGGATTTTTTTTATGAGTTGCAGCTAGAGCCCTCCTTGAGTCGCCTAGCAAAGAATCAATGTTTCGAGTGCGTTCGGAGAACGCTAGGTCAGGATTAGAAGCTAGTTGTGCTAAGGAGAAGTTAGGTTGTAAAGAGACGACCTCAATCTGTGCTTCTGATTTGAAATCCCGTAAATCCATTGCACGCCACCCGCCATAGAACACAGCAAGCAAATGCACTTTTATCAATAGTAATGTTGCGAACTTGACGTTGAACCACTCATGTTTTTTTTGCTTAATACAACGCCAGACCAAGACAAATGTAAAATTACAGCCTACACTCAATAAGCTAAGACCTGAAGAGCCAATTATATCAGCGAACTGCTCAATATATGGTACTTTGTAGTAGGCGAATCCACCAAAACTCCATTCGAATAGACGAGGGTATTTAGGTTCCAGAACGAGAATCCAAAGAATACGGACAGGAAGGTCAGCCCAAGAATGTTTAGGTAAAAATGGAAGCAAACACCCAAAATAGAAGAAGAAAATCAGGCCAACTTCTAGGCCATATCCAAAAGCAGTGACCAAGACGGCTAGTGGAAGTGGCAGATGGCCATATACATGCGCACTGTTGGTTATGCAATAGCCCCCAATTACAGCACTAATAGAACCTGCAACGAAACTGTAACATAGAATTTTGAAAAATGATTTGCGCCTCTTTTGCGGAATTGAGAGGATTTCTTCGTAAAGAATCAATAATGGAACTAATGCCACAAGCCCCAGCAATGAAAATCCGAACCCTGGGGTGCTTAAACCAAACATCACTCCACTGCTCGCAGCCACTAAAAGTCTACGCCAACGATTGCATAATGCCTTCCTGGTCCAATGAGCATCAGTCATGATCAACCTTACGCCACATTCTATTGAAAACCCTATCTTTGTTGATGACGAGGAATACTATCAATTGGTGTATCGGAAGGAAAAAGGCTGGAGCCACTGCAAGAGCCGAAAAGAATGCTTAGCGAAGCTTCACTATCTCCGAGATGGATTTGCTCTCGGCAAGATCGATGAAACTTCTTTTCTAAAAAGGGAAGCAAAAATAGTGCTGACGTGGTGGATGCAAGGGCTTTGAAAAATTACTCCTTTGTTTCGCCCTGCAAATGTTATTTTGCAACTGCAGACCCTATTCCACTAACGATATGCTATATCTATTCAGGAAATAAATGAAGTATTGCAGTACACGTGGAGGGGTTAGTGATCTCAATTTTGATGATGCAGTCATGATGGGCCTTGCCGAAGATGGCGGACTACTAATTCCCCAAGAATTGCCTTGTATTAAAGACAAACTCAAACAGTGGCGTTCGTTGAATTATCAAGAACTATGTCTTGAAGTACTAGATTTGTTTGTAGGTGAGTCTTTTGATAGATCAGAACTGAAAGCAATGATTCATCAAAGTTACAGAAGTTTTCGAACATCAAGTATCGCCCCAGTTGTTCCAGTATCTTCCATACATGTACTAGAATTATTCCACGGCTCCACCTTCGCCTTTAAGGATGTGGCACTTCAGTTGTTGGGGAACCTCTTTGAGTCACTACTTTATANAAGGGGAGAACGGTTACGAATTCTNGGTGCGACATCTGGAGATACTGGTAGCGCTGCCATTCATGGTATGCGACACCGGAAAAATCTTGAGATCTTTATGTTGCATCCATTTGGTCGAGTTAGCCCCATACAAGAGCTGCAGATGGTTACAGTAACTGATGAAAATGTACACAACCTTGCTGTAGACGGAACATTTGACGATGCTCAAAACATTGTCAAATACCTTTTCAAAGATGTGGAATTTAAAAAAACTCAGCGATTGGGGGCTGTCAATTCAATCAATTGGGCTAGAGTTCTAGCCCAAATTGTCTACTACATATATGCCCACTGTCGAGTAGCGCGAAGTGCTGAAATTCCAGTTGTTTTCTCAGTTCCAACCGGGAACTTCGGAAATGTCCTGGCAGGGTACTATGCAGAGCAAATAGGCCTACCTGTTGAGAAATTAATTGTAGCCACCAATTCAAATGATATTCTCCATCGCCTATTCAGCAAGGGTGAATACCACCAAGAAGGTGTTCAAGAAACGCTAAGCCCGTCAATGGATATTCAAATTTCAAGTAATTTAGAGCGCTATCTGTACGACTTGTGCGATAAAGATCCTAAAATTTTACNAAATTGGATGACGGAATTTCAGGCTTCAGGGAAATTAACNCTCGTTGGGGACTACCTAAAAACGGCACAAATCCAGTTTGAGTCAGTTCGGGTGGATGATGAGGAGACTGTGGCAACTATCAGTGAGGTGCATTCAAAGCATGGTTACCTGCTAGATCCACATTCTGCGGTTGGGTATGCTGCAGCGCGTAAGATTTCNCCAGCTAGTCCNGTAATAAGTTTAGCATGCGCTCACCCTGCAAAGTTTGCTACTGCTATCAAACAAGCCACAGGCAATCCNCCTCCTGAACCTTCTGAATTGGCTAGTCTACGCAACCGGGACACAAGATGTCATCGTTTACCAGCAACTCCTGAGTCAGTCCGNGATTTCCTGGAAAAGACCATTCCGAAGCATGACTGATTCAATTTCTTACTCTCAGTTTCGCAAAGACCAACGGGCTTCCTGGATAATTAGACTAAGTCGAAATCTACAATTTCAACTCTTCAAATTTGGTTTGTGGTTGGGAGATCGACTCACGCTGAGCCAACTTCAAAAGATTGGTCGTGGAATTGGTAAACTTGCTTATTGGTTACTTTCCAAAGAGAGNGGAATCGCGAGGGCTCAACTGGNGCGAGTCTTTCCAGAGGTGTCAGAATTCACTCGTTCACAGTGGGTGCATGAATGTTTCANGCACTTTGGGATGCTATTGATGGAATTCTTTGCCCTAAACCACTTGATGAAAAACNATCAAGAACATGTGATTGTTGAAGGCTATCCTCTCGTAGAGCAGGCACTAGGAAAAGGAAAAGGTGTNATCTTCGTGGGGCTTCACATGGGGAACTGGGAGATGCTTCTGCCTTTTGCAGCCGAAAAAGGACACTATGCTGCCTTAGTGACAACCAACGTTCCAGATGATCGCTTAAATGAATTGATCCGACAACATAGGCAGAGGGGTAATCTGGAATTGATCCCNAGGGGCGATCCTCAGACNCTGCGCAAAATTCTCCACTGTTTCAAACGAAATGGAATTCTGTTTCTGGCTATTGATCAGGATACAAATGTCCCAAGTATTTGGGTTCCATTTTTTGGGATGCTGGCCAAGACACCTGCNAGTGTTGCTAGGATTGCAATGAAAACCGGGGCTCCAGTATTAGGATTTACCACATTGCGGCAACCCGATGGTAACTTTGAGGTAAAGATTTATGACTGGGGTAGCTTTCATTCAGAATCCAAAGTNTTGGNGGAAGATCTCTATAGAATTACTCGTTGGCTCAATCAAAGGATTGAGGAACTGATCCGCATTGACCCTCCACAATGGGCCTGGTTTCATCGNCGCTGGCGTCATCAGGCCTCTACNGAAGATGAGGCTTTTTCCAAGAAGATGGAGCAAAAGCTTGGNGGAGGATCGAACTAACNATGGCATTTGTAGTCTCGAGNCAACGAAAAATCTTTTACGATCTTGATGGTTCACGAGGACCATACCTNTTATTGTATCCTTCCCTGTGGATGGATCTGCAATCTTGGGAAGANGCAGGATATCTTGATGTGTTGCAACAGGAGTATCGTGTTTTGAGAATGGATCCTCTTGGACAGGGAAGAAGTGATGACTCTGACGATANCTCAGATTATTTGCCAGAAGCACGGATGCAGGATCTNTGTTGTTTATTGACCGCACTTGAATTGGANAACGTCCACTTTCTTGGAATCGGTGAAGGTGCACGTATGGGGTATTTGCTNTCAGCCTGGGAACCCCNTCGTCTTAGGTCAATGGCGGTTCTGAACGGACACCCCTACATTCCTGAAGAATATGAAAAGAAGACTTGGCAACAGTATTTAGACTGGGTTAAAGCCCAGNATTGGGATAAGCTTCGTCGNGAGCCTGTTTTAAAAGAATTATCAGACTGTCAATGGGATAGAATTCAGAAANTAAAAGGCAGCAATCGAGTTGCTGCCTTGCGAGCAGAAATACAATGGCCAGGTGTAGATCAAGATCTTCCACCTGCCCCAGGTGCCCCAGGCATGCTCTTTACTGGTACCCGTGAACCTAGCTTCATGAAGATGCGTGAAGCGGGAAGAAACTGTGCCTATTGGCGATATCATATTTTCCCCCAACTCGAATATCGTAAGGGACTTCTAGATTCGGAGATTTTGCTTCCAGCCTACTTGGATTTTGTCAGGCGACAACGATGGGTTCCTAGGAATTATGAGGGAGGCTAGGGTTGATAAAAGAGTATGCGAATCACTTAGGGACGTGAAGGGATATCACTTTACGAAAGAGATCTAGTCCGTACAGGAATCGAGTTTAAAGCAACGATTCTTTCGTGATAGTTNAGAGATTNAGCTATTTGAAAACACAGAATTTCAAATTCAAGAAGCTTCTGAGTAGGGTAATGANGGATGCACTTTTCGGAGAAAACTATTGCTGCGATTTGGAACACTCTTGAGCAATTTTTTCGGCAAGAAGGATCATGTAGTGACTGAAACTNCCCACTTTGAATTNAAATCTGAGGAAACTTNTTTTCATATGCAAGTGTCGAAAGANCAAGGATANAAATCTCTTTTCTCAGGGAGGTTACTTGGTCAATCCTTTTGAGGAAAGGCACTTCTTGAACTGGGCGAGACAGTCCGTGGTGTGGACCAGAGTGACACTTTCTCAGACCAAATTGAAAATTTGACTCAACAACTACAGCTTCAGGCTGAGCCAAGAGAACGCGTAAGTAGACGCAGTTCACAAAAGCAACGACCTCGAACTCGGGCTTGTACCCGAGGAGTTAAAGCCAATGGTGCTGGATTATTACTTCGCATTTTGATGGGTGGTGAAAGAGTCCGCATTTCCGAAGAAGTGAACTTGGGTGAAGATGTGAAGGCAGAGGTCGAAGTTCAGTTGCTTGCCCTAGATCGACTGTACCAGAAGGGTCTTTTATGTTTTGCAGTGATGGTCGATGGTCCTCCTGGTTTAAGAATCTCGGGTTCTAATCTTGAAATTCCAAAGCCAGGTGCTGTCAAACTCTTCGAGATTGATGCAGATACCGGTCAAATTCTGCCGGGGAAATGACCTTGTGGTTGTTGTTCTGGACTATCGGGGCCTTGAGCCTCGGTTGGCTAGCTGAGCGATGGTGGTGCCAAATACTTAAAGAGGCTGAAGTCCCACAGTTAATTCAGCGTTGTTCTTCCTGTCTCGAAATGCAGACAGGCTGGCGTAAGTCACTCCTCTTAGATGCCCTGAAAAACAGAGGAAGATGTCTGAAATGTGGTGCGCGCTCCCCATGGCTAGCTTTGGGTTTCCCGCTCGGAATTTGGTTAGGATTTTGGCCTGATAGACCACAAGAGCCTTGGCAACTTTGTCAGGAATTGCTACTTCTCTGGTCTTTGCTGCTCATCGCTGCAATTGACTGGCATACGATGTGGATTGATTACCGCATTGTCACCTTCACATTGGCCCTGAAATTTACGATTTTGATTCTAAATGACCTTGGCTCAGTCCGTGTAGCAGTTTTTGGTGCTCTACTTGGAGCTGGCGGACTGTATTTGCTAGGGGTTCTGTATGAGGCTCTCCGAGGTAGAGAAGGACTTGGAGATGGAGATCCCGCGGTCATCGCTTTGATTGGTGCCTGGACTGGCCCTGATGGAGTGATTTTTGTTGTTTTTGTGGCAGCGATCAGTGGAACGCTATTTAGTGGTTTATGGCTGCTTAAGAATGGACAGAATTGGCGAGAAACCCCTATGCCTTTCGCTCCATTTCTGTGCCTAGGTGGACTAGTGGTACATTGGACATATCCAGAAATTCTTAACCAATGGCCTCTTTATCAAATTTTCTAAGTTTAGATGCAAGATGAGTCGATGAATGCCAAACACCAAACCATTTGTTGGTTGATCACTGCGATTCAGATGCTTTTCTCAATGGGCGTGAGTGCTCAGGAAGAACCAATGAGTATCTCTGGGGTAGAACTACTGCGCAAAGGTGAACAAGTTAGCATCACTCTGCAAACCAGTGGCAAGCCGATCTATGAGCTTAACGAAAATCTCAAAGTCCGT
>NYVT01000050.1:0-10328 GCA_002684675.1 Deltaproteobacteria bacterium | reverse complement strand
TTTAATTATGAAAAATTGGACGGAGCTAATTGATGATTTGGTTTCGGGTAAGTGGTTCAACCAAGAAACCCAACAAATGGTCAAAGTACCCTTTGACTCAATCGTCATTAAAGAAAATCTTGTTGGTCAGGAAGTGGATCTACTGGCAGAGGTCGGTCTGTACAAAAACTTAGTGATGGTTTGTGATCATACAACTTACGAGACTCTTGGTCGGAGAATTGAGGAAGCATTCGATGCAACAGGTGAGTTAGATTTGTTGGTTTTAGAGAATCCCCATGCAGACTTAAGACTTGTCGAAAATTTGAGAAAAAAAATTGCTCAATATGATGGAATAGTAGCAGTCGGATCAGGAACTATCAATGATGTCTGCAAACATGCAACAATGATGAATGGCCAAAGCTACGCCGTGTTCGCGACCGCTGGTTCAATGAACGGTTATACCTCTACGACTGCTTCCATGAGATTAGATTCAGGTTTAAAAATTTCATTGCCTTCTCATGCTCCGGCTGGATTCTTTGTAGATCTCGAAGTCTCGGCTGCAGCACCAGCTTATCTTGCAGCTTCAGGATTTGGAGATTGCCTATGTCGTTCTGTTGCTCAAGTAGATTGGTGGCTTTCTCATCGGTTGTTGGGCTCTTTATACCTCCAATCTCCTTACATCATACAGGAGAAGGATGAACCAGAATTGAATTCTCGGGTTGGAAACTTGGCGATTGGAGACATAGAAGCAACTGGATATCTGTATCGTGTACTCACCCTTGGAGGGCTCGGTGTGTCATTCTCAGGAGTCTCTAATTCAGGTTCCATGGGTGAGCACCAAATCTCACATTACTTGGATTGCTTTGCTGGGGACCGGCATCCAGGAACCTTGCATGGTCAGCAGGTTGGAGTGGCGTCTTTGACAATGGCAAGACTTCAAAGCAAATTACTCAGTTTAGATAAACCTCCAACTTTAAAGGAAACCATTATTGATTTGCCCGATATGGAGAGGCGCATGGGTAAAGAAATATCTAAGCAGTGTGGGGATGAGTTTGCCAAGAAATCTTTTGAAGGTTTGCTCTTGGAGCAGGCTAATCAAAGATTACAGGAGATTTGGATAGAGCTCAAAAGGGAAGTACAGCCTTTTATGATTTCAGTCTGTGAAATGGAAGAAATGCTGAGTGCCTCTGGTGGACCAGTCAATTATGTTGAGCTTGGGGTTGATGCAGACCTCTATCGAGATGCAATCGTCCATTGCCGAGAGATGCGTAACCGCTTCTCTTTTCTTGATGTCGCTGCTGATGCTGGTTTATTAGAGGACTTTGCTTCAGAGGAGATGCATTGCTCTTAATCAAACATATTCCAGCAGAGGTCTGTCAAAATCTTGAAGGAGTTTTCTTCGACATTGATGATACAGTAACTACAGATAGCTGCCTAGGAGGAGCAGCATACTTTGCAATTGAAAGGCTCAAACAAGCTGGCTTAGTTACTGTGCCTATCACGGGTCGCCCTGCTGGCTGGTGTGATATGATTGCCCGCTTTTGGCCAGTGGATGGGGTTGTGGGTGAGAACGGGGCGTTCTATTTTGCTTATGATCGAAGTGCCGCGAAGATGCACAGACGTTACATAAGGACCCAGGAACAAAGATTTGAAGACCAGACAAAATTGGCAACACTCAAAAAAGAAATCCTTCAAAAGGTCCCTGGTTCTGCAATCAGTGCAGATCAGGCCTATCGGGAAGCAGATTTAGCCATTGATTTTTGTGAAGATGTTTCACCGCTTACGCAGGAAGCTGTATTGAAGATCCGAAAAATTTTTGAGGATTCCGGTGCAGTTGCCAAGATTTCATCAATTCACGTCAACGGCTGGTTTGGGAATTATGACAAACTCTCCACGTGCCAACTGTTTGTCAGCTCACATTTAGGTTTTGAGCTAAGCGATCAACGGGAAAAAATTATTTTTGTTGGTGACAGCCCAAATGACGAACCTATGTTTCAGTACTTCCCAAATGCAGTTGGGGTTGCAAATGTGCAAAATTTCAAAGATCAAATTAGACACCCTCCAACTTGGGTAACGGTCCAAGAAAGCGGAGCTGGCTTTGTCGAGCTAGTGGATCATCTTTTGAAAAATAGGATTTAGTAATCTTTGCAAAAATGCTTTTTTTCAAAAAAAATTCGACTTCTCTCTGATTCAAACAATGAGTCAAGAATCAATTAATCCCAGTTTGGAGTAACGATTCCATGACCAAGGCTGAGAAAGAATTAAGACAGGCAGTTATTGACAAGTGTCTTTGGATGAACGCATCAGGACTCAATCAAGGCACTTCTGGTAATATATCTGCTAGATTTAAGAACCAGATGTTGATTACACCGAGTGGGATCCCCTATGAAAAACTGAAACCAGAAATGATTGCGTCCATGCCCTTGGAGGGCGAATATGGGAGTTGGGACGGGCCATTGAAGCCCTCAACGGAATGGAGATTTCACTTAGACATCATTAAATCACGTTCCCAGGTTAACGGAGTTGTCCACACTCACTCAACGTTTGCGACCACGATTGCTATCACAGGGCGGGGAATTCCAGCCTGCCACTACATGATTGCAGCCGCGGGAGGGCCAACGATTCGTTGTGCTCCGTATGCCCGATACGGTACAGAGGATCTATCGCAATATGCTTTGGAAGCTTTAGAGGAAAGAAATTGCTGCCTACTAGCTAATCATGGGATGATTGCAACAGGAACCTCGTTGGACAAAGCAATGTGGTTGGCAGTTGAACTGGAAACCATTGCGAAGCAATATTACCACAGCTTGTTGATTGGTGGACCGAACATTCTGACAGATGCTCAGATTGATGAGACCATGAGGGGATTCTCTACCTACGGATTGCAGGATTAAAATAAATTTCAACTTCTTCACAGAAAACGCAACAAAAAAGTTTGTTCTTGAATTCATAGCTATACAAAATCTTGCTGTGCTTAATTTCTCTACCTACCTTACTTCAAAAAATTAATAAACTTTGAATAATTCTGCGGTGTCTTTCTACAAGGCACGCCTTGCTATTTCGTTTATTTTCTTAACAAACGGGATGGGGTTTGCCTCTATCGCACCACACCTACCTTGGCTCCAAAATAAGTTTCAGCTCACCGAATCTGAAATGGGATTATTGTTGTTGTGTCATGCCATTGGTGCCGTCACGATGATGCTTTTTGCTGGGAGGGTTATTCATTCTTTCGGCAGCCGCCTTCCTGTGATTGTAGGAGGATGTCTTTTAATCCTATTGTTACCTTTGATTTTTTGGTTGGATCAGATTCAGGTTATTATCATTGCTCTGATCATTGCAGGAGCAGGAATCGGCACAATGGACGTTGCGATGAATGCCCAAGCAGTGATGGTTGAAAATGGATTGGAGAAGCCGATCATGTCCTCTTTCCACGGAGTCTGGAGTTTGGGAGCCATGACTGGAGGGGCAACTGCAACATTTGCCCTTACTATTGGTTTCACACCCCTCCAACACGTAGTCTTTTCATCTTTCATTTTAATGTTGATCCTTGGAGTTTCATCATTCTCAATGATTCCCTCCGGTCAGGAAGAAAAAGCTGAAAAAACTCCTTTACTACTTAAGCCATCTGGAAAAGTTCTTTCCCTCGGTCTTTTATGTTTGCTAGGTATGGTTGCTGAGGGAACTGCTGTGGACTGGTCGGCAATCTATTCTAGCTCAGTCCTAGGTGCCTCCCCAAGCCAAGCTGCATTAACCTTCACGATCTTTACAATGACAATGATGATCGGAAGACTGACAGGAGATTGGGTGATCTTGAAGTTGGGTAGAGTTCAACTCATCAGGTATACATCATTACTTGGGGCGGTTGGGCTAGGTGTCGGGCTTTTCTGGGGGACAACGTTCTCAGCATGGCTTGGATTTGCTTGCTTGGGGTTTGGTTTGTCAAACATTGTTCCAATNATGTTTGGGCAAGCGAGCCGTATTCCTGGTGTCGCTGCCGGAACAGGAATCGCTGGAGTGGCTACTTTGGGTTATTGCGGATTTCTGATGGGACCACCAACGATAGGTTTTTTGGCTGAATTGATTGGGCTTCAANGTGCTTTGGGGCTGATCGTTATATTTTGTTTGATCCTTGGAGNTTTTAGCCCAAGAATNCTGANTGAAACTCAGNTAANAAATAACTAAAACNNATATTTCTTNNTNCTAAACNTTTTGAGNATCTTGTTCAGTCTCAACAATNTGGATGTCATNNATTTTGCGTAGAATATGATGCCTNAGTNCATTTTGGCANGTTTNCAAGTTTCTTCCTCTCAAAACTTCCAACAAANAGAGATGGCGTTTNGCATGCTCGCTNAGTTCATTTTTNGTGTGTGGGTAAAGAACGTGCTCCAAGGACCAAATGAAGTTTGAAGCGCCAGAGAGTTTCCAACTCCGGCTAAGAATCCGATTTTGTGCTGCATCCATCATCAATGTATGAAATTTCATATCGAGCTCAATGTCTGCTACAGGATCCAACTCATCAGCGGCTGCAAACATTGATTGAATTAAGCTTGCCAGATGATCACAGTGCCTTCCCCAATCTTGGGAATTCATCCTCTCCAGTGCTTGCTTAAGCGCCAATTCCTCCAAAGCAACACGTACATGTAATCCATCCTTCAACTCTTCTAAGTCAAAACTGGCGATATAGGTGCCATTTTTCGGATGGACTTCAATGAAGCCGTGCAGTTCCAGAGTACGAATCGCTTCCCGCACCGGAGTACGGCTGACCCCCAACTGTTCACTGAGTTCTATCTCTGAAATCTTATCGGAGGCCTTTAATTTTCCGATGATGATCGCATTTCGAATCGAAGTAAGAACCTGATCTCGAAGGCTAGAACGATCTATTTTTTTTAGAAACCGTATGTTACTCAGCAGAGAATTGTTTTCCGACTGAGCTTTTAGTCTTTCCATGATTCNTCACTCGGAGCCCCACGATTTAGTAGTTTACAGGAATAAACCGCTTTTGGATCAAATGGGAATTTAGCTTCAATTTCAGGAGTGATCTCAATCCCTATTCCAGGGGTTGTTGGACAAAGTACTTGCCCGTTCTCGATCCGTAAACTTTCAGCAAGCAATACATCTCCAAGGGGAAAGGCTAGCATGGGGTATTCAACTAGTTTNCCTCCTAGCCCAAATGCACCGTGGTAATTGGCCATCATTGCTACAGGGCCTCCCCAAGCATGAACCACGGCAGCAGTTTTGGTATCTTTTGAAGCTGAGAAGATTTCCTCCAAAGCTGAAAACCCTCCAATCACTGAGGCNTCTGGCTGAACGAATTGATATACTTGATCTCGCATCCGGCTGATCATGTCCCATGGGGTGGTAATGATTTCTCCNCCACATACTGCAACNCTTGTTTTTTTCCTAAGCTCTTTGAATCCTTCAGTATCATGTGGNCCAATCGCTTCTTCCACGAATTCTATTTCCTGACCAGACATGTTCTGAGTTTGCTCGATGAANTGAACAACATCNTNTACCGCTTGGGGTGGATTTGCCAGATTTTGACACATATCCACACCCACTTTGATTCCTCTCCGTTGGGCCTNGTTNAACAACCANGCNGTCCGAAAAATATCTGATTTAACTGAACGTATCTTATAGAGATTAATACCCAATCCGTTGAGCATGTCCATTTCTTGATTGAAATGATCTTTGGTATCGCAGATGCCTCCACTTCCATATGCCAGGATATGAGGGTCCGGGGAATCAGTAAACATCTTCCAGGCTGGCAGTCCAAGACTCTTGGACTGAGCATCCACCAGGGCGATTTCGAAAGCACTGATCACATGCCTTGCAGCCCCTTGCAAAGACCAATAATCGCAGATTCTGCACAAGTCCCTTACTCGTTCTTGGCGATCAAAAGCCTNTGTGCCTTCTAAATATGGTCTGCACAAGTCTACAATTGCTCTGAAAACTTCAGGGGCAAATACAGCGAGATATCCTTCTCCAACNCCTTTGACTCCATTATCCAAAGTGATCTCAACCATACCTACAGTACGTTTTGGACCACTGGGAAAGCATTCCAAGATTTCAGGATGTTCTGCGTGGGCGTAAGGAGAGCTTAGCAACAAAGTTCTTACATGCCGAATCAATGGCATTTCAGTACCCTTTCTGGAGGTTGATTTTATTGATCATCACTTCTCCTCTGCGCAACCTTTGGAGATTTTGATCAAAAAAATCCAACTTCTTGTAAATTTCCCCAGGCATGCCTCCTGAAGTATGTTGAGTGAGAACGAGATTTCGAGTTGTCCAAAGTGGGTCATCATCGTGTAAAGGTTCATCATCAGTTACATCTAACACTGCTCCTGAAATTTGTTCGGTATTAAGCATCTTTATCAGATTAGGTGTGTCTACAATGTTGCTTCTGCCGAAATTCAGAAAAATTGCCTCTTTTGGGAGAAGGGCCAAGCGATTTTGATCCAGGAGATTGTTGGTATGAGGGGTGGCAGGTACAGCACAAATTAATATATCTGCTTGTTTTAGCGCCTGATTAAGGTCGCTTTCATTGTAATCACTTCCGAAAAGGTTCAATTTGCATTGAAATGGCGCCAAATATTCGATTAGTTGTTGATTGATCGATCCCCTGCCGATCAAAACCACATTATTCCCCTTTAGCGTTCTGAGTGATTCNCGAAGATCATCTCCGGCCCATTTCTTTTCAGATTGCAAATGTACAAGATGGTTCAATTGACGATAAAGGGTTAGGATTCCGCNCAAAATTGATTCTGCGACAGGGACTTTAAAGAAACCCTTGAGATTCGTAATCGTCANACCTTTATCATGAATGAGTTCTTTCAGAGGCAAGTATTCGCCGAATCCNACAGAAATCAACTGAATCCACTTCAATTGAGTAGAGTGACGTAACCACTCCGCTGGTGGGTTACCAAAGCAAATAGAGGCATTAAGAAATTCCANAGGCGGATCGTCGTCAGGCTCAACTCCATTTAGAAAAGCCGCATGTTCCACTCCCGAAATTTTTCGTAAGCGTTCCCTCTGTGGTTCACTGAGTTTTTGATAGGAAAAAACTCTCATGCTGCAATTACTCTTGGTGTACCACACTGAATGAGCATTTCACGCGCTTCTTCACGGTATTTTTCTCTAATATCTCTGGTGGGTGGGCGGCAGCGGCTTGAAGGAAGCCCGATTAATTCCATGCACAGCTTATCCACGAAGCCATCACCAACGGTGAAATTCTGCTCAATTTTTTTCCAGAGTCGATAATAGGGCAAAGCNTCTTTGATCATGTCCAACTCGACTTGCTTGTAGTCTCCTGCTTCCAGGGTTTCTAATAACTTGACACCCCACTCAGGCCAATGATTGCAGAGATGAACCTCGAAAGCCTTTGCCCCCAGCATATGACTGATGGGGAATAAGAGGTCATTATCAATGACCGTTAATTTGGAGGAAAAGGTCTGGACAACATCCTCGAACTCCATTGCCACTGAACGTTTNGTAGCCCATTTGAGACCAACGACTTGCGGAATTTNTATCAATCGCTCAACCATTCCAAAGGAAACTTCAGCGCTGGTCCAGAAAGTATTATAGATGATAAGTCCAACCTTGGCAGAGCGACTGACAGCNAGAATGTGCTCGTAGAAATCATCCTGNGTGTGATTAAANTAAAATGGGCAAGAGACCTGAATGAATGATGCTCCAACTTCCTCTGCTGCTTTGGCAAGTGCCTTAAGTTCCATTGTGCTAGTTGTNTGAGCCCCCAATGCGACAGGGATGTCTCCNGCAGCATCTTTGACAATTCCAGCAACTTTAACACGCTCATCAAAACTCATAGTTGAAAAATCACCTGCAGCCCCCCCAGCTAGCAGAACTGCATTATGNTTATTGATNCCATTGCTTCTGAGAAAAGCAACATGTTGGCGGATTCCCTTCTCATTAATTGTCAGGTCAGGGTCGTTAAAAAGTGTTGGAATAGTAATGTAAAGTCCTTCAAGGTCTTTTTTCAGTTGGGAATAATCCATAGCTCAATAGTGTTTGGTGTGAAGTTGAATTAACTCGGCTTCGCTCCTACCATGAAGGAGACGAACTTCATAGTGTTTGACTGCCAAATAGCTTCTCAAGAAATGATGATCAAATTTCTTANTGAATTCTNGATCATGTTCTAGTTGTTGGAGACAATCTTCCAATGTTTCTGGCAACCGATGGATGTTGGGATGATTGTTTTTTTGAATGCTTGAAGTAGGAACAATAGAGACCTCTGAGAGGTTCTTTTCCAAACCTAAGATGCCAGCTTGAATCATACCAGCTAGCATAAGGTAGGCATTTGCGCTGGCATCGGCAGTTCGTAACTCGAAGTGAGTTGNCTGATTACCCTCACCCATCTCAGTGAGCCGAATCGCGGCTTTGCGGTCAGCTACTGCAAAATTNTTGTAGTAAGCGGTCCATCTGGGAGGNNGATACCGCATTGGTGAGATNACACTAGGAGAGGTGAANGCGAGNAGGCNTCCCAGATGANNAAGNAACCCATTAAGAAANGCTCCNGAGAGTTCNGATACTTTCCCCTTGGAGTCNAGATTACACGGCNGTCCATTNAATTTTCGTAACGAAAAATGAATGTGTAGACCGCTTCCTACCTTGGCTTGATCAACAATCGGTGAAAACGACAGATGCCGCTTCCGCTTGGTAGCCAGCAGTTGACCGACCGCTTTACTCAGCACCAGTTGATCAGCNGCTTCNATTGGNGAAGTNCGNTTTATCGTCAATTCATATTGAGAAGTGCCGTTTTCGGAGTGTATGGACTTCAATCCCACACCTGAGCTGATCAATAATTCTGCATACTCAGCAAGAAGAGTTTCTTCTTCAATAAAGGATTCGAGAGAATANGCATTCAAGTAGTTGCGCGAGTTGTCTAATAGATAAAATTCCAGCTCAATACCGATTTCGAGTTCCAATTCATAATTTGATCGAAGTTGATCGAGGGCACCCTCAAGAATGCTTCGTGTACAGGAATTCCACGGTGAGCCATCAAGGTTGAGAAATTTACCAAAAAGTAGCCGACTATTGATCAATCCATCCTTGCTTTTNACNGAGTAAGGTTGCTCTAAAGCAGGGACAAAATGTAAATCACCGATTTCAGCGTCTGGTAGAGGGGTGAGCGCACCAAAAAAGGTAATTAATGCGTTGCTGGGAATCCAACNGGTCTTGCAATCATTGATGGTTGTACCAGATGGATGACAGAGAGTTTTTCCTCTTAATATTCCAGNGAAGTCATCTTGGCATATGTGTAGGAAGTCTTCNGGAAAACTCATGTGTTAGCCTCTCCTTTGTGAAATATGCCATGGAATCATCAGACGCTCGACAAAGGTAACAATTCCAAAAAGGCCCAGTCCCAGAAGTGTCAAAAGAAATATTCCAGCGAAAGCCAGATCTGGTCTCATATTGCCAGTCACAATTTGAATGTAGAAGCCTAGTCCTTGATCACTTCCAATGAATTCTGCAATGGCTGCTCCTACTGTTGCGTTGATAGCAGCATACTTNATGCCTACAAAACATTGAGGTAGAGCAGAGGGAATACGAATCTTTAGGAAGATCTTGATTTGAGAAGCGCCTGTGATTTGGGAAAATCGATCCAATTCCTGACTCAATGAACCAAAGGCAAGAATCGCATTCAAAACAATTGGGAAGAAACAGACCAAGAAGACAATAATGACTTTTGGGAGCAGGCCAAATCCCAGCCATGAAATGAATAGAGGTGCAAAAGCGATCTTGGGAACCATTTCCACGCTGACGAGAAATGGATACAAAGTTCTTCTCAGGATGTTTGAAAAAGTAATCGCCACTCCAATAGGAATNGCTAGGCAGATTGCTACCACAAAACCCAAGACGGTTTCCAAGCCAGTGATATATGTATATTGCATCAAGCGAGGAAGGTCNGCAGCAGAGTTCGTTATGATTTCTGAGGGCTTGTTGAGAATGTATTGGGGCACCTCAAACCAATCAATCGACCACTCCCATAACAGGAAAAAGCATGCGAAGAAGGCAAACATCATCCATGATTCAGAGATCCAACGAACTAGGCGCTTCAATACTTTTCCTTTCATAGTACCCCATAGCCGTGAAAGACAGAGTGTATGTCAGCAAGGTACTGAATAAATCTTGGATCTTGTTTGACTGCCAAGTTTCTTGGATAGTCCATTTCAATATCAACGACTTTATCAATTTTTCCTGGACGTGGGCTGATAAGGTAGACTCTTGTGGACATCTGCACAGCTTCTTCAATGCTATGCGTTACCATCACGACAGTTGGTTTTTTATCAAGCCAAAGCCGCTGGAGATCTCCTCGAATATTTTCTCGAGTC
>NYVT01000049.1:0-18896 GCA_002684675.1 Deltaproteobacteria bacterium | reverse complement strand
TTACAAGCAATGAGCTCAACATGCTGGATGCCCTCATCTGCCATTTTGCTAACAACATTACCCCCCCCTCCGCCTGCACCTATAATCTTGATTGTGGGAATGAATGCGTCTTGCTGGGGAAGGGTAAAAGCTGGACCAGATGCTTCCATGATATCCTTGCGACCTAGAGTATGAAAGAGTTTATGAGTGGTTGATTTTGTTCGTGCCTCAAATAACTGTCAAACTTACATTTACCTTGTTTTTTGGTAGTAACGACTATTATTGTGGAATGTTTTTTTCTCAAAAAAATAAAACCAGATTGATCCTGACGTAATGAAAAAAGATAGCCCAGATGCTTTCACAACGTCAGATATACCCAAGGACTCCGCTTTAATAGCAACCAAAGGGAAGATTTATGACGTTTCAAGAAATGGGACTTTCCGATGCAGTACTGCGTGCGTTGGTGGAATCAGGTTTTTCAGAGCCAACTCCAATTCAGGAGCAAGTAATTCCCCTGCAAATCCGACACAATGACGTAATTGGCCAAGCCCAAACCGGGACCGGGAAAACGGCTGCTTTCGGAATTCCTCTCATTGAAAGGCTCTCACCTCGCCAGCGTCATGATAGCAAGCATACCATGGACGCGCTAATTTTGACTCCAACGCGGGAACTAGCTTCTCAAGTTACTGACGAACTTCGCAGGATTGGGCTCTATAAGTCATTATCCATTGTCACCATTTATGGTGGAGTTTCCATCGAACAACAAATTCGTACTCTTCGCCGGGGTACCAACATCATTGTCGGTACGCCGGGGCGTGTGCTTGATCATCTTTCTAGAGGAACGATTGATTTGAGCGGCGTTCGCCATTTTGTTTTGGATGAAGCCGATGAGATGGTAGACATGGGCTTTATCGAAGACATTCAGACGATCATGCAGAGTCTCCCAGAGAAAAGGCAAATTCTTCTTTTCTCTGCAACAATGTCTCCAGAAATTGGTCGGATTGCTGCCAAATACATGAGTCATCCTTCAACCGTCTCAGTTTCAAAATCCAACATCCTTGTTCCCCGAATTGCCCAGTGGCTGCACAAAGTAAAATCTTGGGAACGGTTTGAAGGGCTTTGCAGAATTCTAACCTATCATCAACCTGAGTTGGCTTTGATTTTTTGCCAGACAAAGCGGGATGTAGATGAACTTTACAGACAGCTGCATGGACGAGGTTACAAGGCTGAAGCGCTACATGGCGACTACAGCCAAAATCAACGTGATCAAGTGATGCAAAAATTTCGCAACCATGAACTAGACCTCCTGATTGCTACAGATTTGGCAGCCAGAGGAATTGATTCCAAACTGGATATGGTGGTTAATTACAACGTTCCTGAAAACCCGGAAACATACGTACACCGTATCGGCCGAACTGGCCGGGCAGGCCGTGAAGGGTTAGCTGTCATGTTTGTATCACCGGAAGACTACCGGCAACTCTATGCAATCGAAAAATTGATCAAAATTCGTCTGCAGTATCGAGATTTACCAACGCGTAAGGAACTCAAGACTCATCATCAAGATTTTTTGCAGATGCGAATCGAAATAGGAACCAAGGATTTAGAGAGTGCGGATTACATTGAACTTGCAGCCAAACTACTGGAAAATGGTACGCCACTAGAAATGTTAGCTGCAACACTTAGAGTTGCTGGTGAAGCTTTGTCACCACAAATTAGTATTGATCGGCAGCACGAATTGAATTCAGAAAATACTGGAGCAGAGTACGGAATGGTACGCTTTTTTCTGAGTGGTGGTAGAACGATTGGCCTAATGGCCGGTGATGTGGTGAGATCTGTGACTCATTACACAAAGATACCAGGTGCGGAGATTGGGAAAATCCTGCTACAAGATGATTTTTCCTTCGTTGAAGTCCCCGAAATATGGGCAAGACATTTACTTGAAAACTTGCCAACCTTTCATTTTCGTGGTACTAAAGTTAGCGTAAAACCAGCTAGAGCTCGTGAGAAAATAGCCCGTTTTCGTGACTTTCATAAAAACAGTAATCAACGTTTTCGTCGCCCACAACGGCAATATTCCAATGGATAAATGAGGTTCAATGATTGACGAGAAAATTTTCTATCTTTTTCTTTTTCCATGGATGCTTTTCATCGCGTCTATGCCAGCAGCNGTNTTGACATTCCTATTTAGTGGCCTCGCTGCGCAACTCCTCAACTATCTGCCTAACGGAGGGGTTCAGCGAGANAAGGTTNAAAGCTGAAATTTGATGTTGCACCCCAGCGAGGAAAAAACATGAATAAATACAGTGCNCTAATATCTGATTTTCTTCANAATTGCGGTGATGCAGACAAGGGATTTGTGAATGACACAGAGTGGTGGATTGTCAATGGCTCTGTAAAGGTTCAGATTTTCCTGACTTCCCTCGANGAAGACGCAGAATTGATTGTGGCGGCCAACCTTTTCCGCTATACAGTATCAAATTCTGAGCTGAANGAATATGTTCTNAAGTTAAATGGGACTTTTCAGCTGAAGGGTGTTTCTTTTGGAATTCGTAACAAACATCTTGTTCTGAGTTTCGTTCGNCCGGTGCTTGGGCTAGATCCAGAAGAACTGGAGTGGATGATTGCCTGNATTGCGATTATCGCAGACGAATATGATGACTACCTNTTGAATGAGTTCAGTATTGCCTGAGTCNTCTACTTTAGGCNGTCTCCTNAAATTCTATTCTATCGAAATTGCTNTATGTTTGATAGCCCTACCCCTCACGTTCGCAAAAATTTTCCAAAAGACAACAGCTAGTNTCTGGTGGCATGCCCTGTACCAGTTTTTCCGAGGTGTTCAGTGGGAATGCCTCAGCAGTTCCTCGAATCTGAATTGGGAAGTTTCGCTGCCATCAACACTATCACGTGATCGCTCCTATCTTATAATTTCAAACCAAGAAGGCCCTCTGGTACCACTCATTGTTAGAGGGGCACTNGGTAGAAAAATCACACCCATCACNACGCCACTTCGCCATAAAAAAATTCCAAATCTAATACTTGAATGGCGCGCATGGCTAGATGAAGCACCNATTTACNTGCACTTGCCAGCTGAGCGGCAAACTAACGATCCACAGTTCACCAAAGAGCAGTTGGCACAAGTAGCTGAGAAGTACAAAAACCTTCTTGAACAAACNAGATCCCTTCTTCTATTACCTGANAAGGATGCTTATGGAAGAGACAGACAACTTTTGAGAAATTCCACATTTCTTTACACTCCAAAGCCTGGCGAACTTATTCACGCTACTCTTATGCAGAATCAAACTTGGCATTCGATTTTGGATGTGACTTTTCACCAGGAAAAACCAGTACGTTTTGCTTGGCAATGGTGGTTTGGAGGAAATCAAAGATTATTGTTATCCATTCGTGAAATACCATTCCCCANTGCCCTACAGTCTTCCTCAGCAAATGATGTCAGGAGGTGGCTCAGCCAATTCTGGAAGGAGAAAGCGGAATGGCTCGAAACTNTGGNGACTAANTAAACGATTCGACATGATCTGGTGAGCACCTAGGGAGAATCTATGCTTTGGAAGATGATTTTGGGGACTGTAATCCTNTCGACAACTATTGGTAGTTTTTTGTGCGCACAAAACATTGTTGAATTGGGAGATGGCAAGACTCTGATTTTAAAATCNGATGGCACTTATGAGACNGTCAAAGTGGCAGCCACTGAGCAAGGTGAAAAGGTCATTNTGCGTCAAGATATGACATACGAGTATCTTAAAAATAAGGAACTTTATCTCAAATCTGATGGNACATACGAGTATCTGGCAGAGAAAGAATTTTCACTTACTGATCAGCCAACACGAAANAACTTGCTCAGTGAACTACGCGAACTCTACTGTACAAAACGTCAGAAGGCCCTATCACCACAGCAAAGATCAAGGATGATCAAACTCACNATCGATATTTTGGAAGGCAATCAACCAGCACTNTTAGCTGAACTTCAAAACGGAAATTGTAACTGATAGCCCGACGCCACATTATCTAAGACTCACGCCTTGTGTTTAGCAATATCTTGCTAATTCGTTTTAGCTCATTGGGAGATTTGGTGNTGACGACTCCAATCTACCGTGAACTNCGCAAAATGTACCCAGACTCCCGACTAACCCTACTTACTTCAGAGGGATTTGGTAGAGTCCTGGAAAATAATCCTCACCTTGACGAAATCATCTACCACAATCGGAAAGAGACCCGAAACGATTTAAAATGTCGAATACANCAACTGCGTCTGCAAAAATTCGATTTACTCTATGACATCCACAACTCTTTGCGAAGTCGCTGGATTGGTTGGCAACTGAGGCGTCATACTCCAAAACTAGAACATTGGTTGATTGAGAAGCGAACTCTAGCACGAGAACTTCAAATTATATTTGGNTGGGGGCAGCTTTTCAATGGAAGATCTCAACGTGAACAGTGGCTTGCACCGTTGCAACGCCATCACTCGATTAAGTTGTCGGCCAAGACGGANTTGTTTCCTAGCACAGCAGATAAAAACTATGTCAAGNCTTGGCTGAACCAAAAAGATTTGCAGGAAAATTCATTTATATGCATTGGTGCNTCGGCATCTTTTCCCCTNAAATGCTGGCCTCTACAGAATTTTAAGCAACTGATTGAGAGAATAATTCAGACAGGAGTCCCNGTAGTATTNGTGGGNGGGAGTGGTGAAAGGGAAACAGAAGAATTAATGGAGTATTTTAAGAGTTCCAAATACGTTTTTTCTGCTGCGGGAATTTTTACTATTCTCCAATCAGTTTCACTTCTTGAAATGGCCAACACAGTGATTGCTAATGACACCTCCATAGTCCATCTTGCAGAGGCAATGAAGACTCCTTCAATCGCACTATTTGGTCCTACTGTGAAAGAATTTGGCTATGCTCCNATGTTATCTCAGAGCCAGTTAATNGAGACAGATTTGGCATTGCGCTGTCGCCCTTGTTCCCGAACCGGGAAAGGCACCTGTAAGAACAGAGACCAGCAGATATGTATGTACTCCATTTCAACACAGAAAGTCTGGGATGCTGTTCAGATACAGTTACCAAAGNTAAGAGACTAGTTCATGCTCATCCCTAATCTTTTGACAGTTTTGNTACTATTAAAACAAAGATGTCTACCAATCGGTTGGATCNTTTATTTAATTCTTTTGTCCGCNTGTTCGGAGAAAACAAANCTTCANATTNTGCGGCCGGCTGAAATTGATACTTCAGGTATCCGAAGAATTGCCATTGGAGTTTTCGATATTGGAGTTATTCAAGANGATTTTATTACGGAAAGAGGGGGTNATTGGNCAAAAAAACGAGTGAATCTGAGTGATGAAGAACGTCAAANCCTGTCACGAAATATTCGATCGCGCATTACCAATCAGTTAACCAAGGTCCCTTTTTTCGAAGTTTTACTGACTGACGAGTTTTCCAGACTGGAGAATGGTGCAGCTTTACAGCGAATGATTGCAACTCAAGATTATAACATTCGGGATGTGGACGCGGTCTTGAGTGGAAAGATTTGGTTGACATCAGAACGACTGGATGGAGTCGATCTTCAAAAAGTTTCGTTGNANTACTTTAAACCTGCTAATTTGCAACAAAAAATTCCAGCAGAAAANTTAACTGTTCAACAACTAGTCTGGTGGCCCTACAGACAATTGAGTGGAAGTTTGATAGTTGAGCTTAAGTTTGTACGATTACAACCTATTGAAATTGTTGCCACCGATGTAGTGCACAGAAGGTTTGCCCAGCGAGTGGGCGGGAGCCCCGGTAGGAGTGCAGACCAAACTGAAGANAGAATAAGCTCACNCCAAGACTTTCTGGAAAATCAGAACACGGATCAATCAGTCNCGAGTACCTCAGANGTTTTGCCGTCACTGCCTGTAATGATAGGTGAGATGGTGACTTCAGTGGGGGCTGATTTCGTGAGGCGAATTTCCGTTAGCCAATCAAAAGTTGAATATCCAGTTGCTGAAGATGGAGATGAACAAGCCCGACTTTTAATATTAGGGAATGCATATGATTCTGCTTTGCAGAGGCTCCAGAGGGAAACGGCAAACGANCCACATCCAGAAGATCTCTACAATCTTGGTCTTTGTTTTGAGGCTCTCGGTAATTATAGATTAGCACTTCTCAATTACCGCGCTGCGCACCAGAATGATGACACAAACCTCATGTATGCCAAAGGGATTGGGAGAATAGAAAATCTGCAGCGTCAATTTCCCCAACTTCGTTCTCAAATACAGAGTAGAAAGCTTTAATTGAGTCTTGGGATGATCCGCTTAAATTTANTTCTAGTTTTCTCGGTCCTGTTTNGTTCTGTAGGCTTNATGTCCTGTTGCTTTTTTAGCCANAATCCACAAATCAAGTTTTTGGTTGCCCTAACTCCGAAATTTGAACTTAACGAAATGGATTATCTGGAAGTGGGCCCTTTCAAAGGCCAACCGTTAGTGAAAATCCCCTTGCCGNTCGAGACAGGTGAAGTGCCAAAATTGTCACCTGTTGTNCTATCTTTTGAAGCTGACCAATCAAGTAAACAAGTAGCTGAACTCTTTCGATTGCAAGTCATCAAAAATTTCTCTAAAAATTCCTCTCTAAAATTGTTGAATACTAGCGAAGACACGAAAGGTTACACCGGCGTCGTTCCTGACCCAAATCGAGTTGNAGTCATCTCTGCGTTAGTTCGCTACTCNCAGATTCGCAATAAAAGTAAGGAGTTTGTTCCTTATCTCGTAACAGTTTTTAATGAAGCCCTACCGATTGAGCAGCAGCTTTTGGCCCGTGGTGCTGTTTTTGGTGCGGAACCACTTGACGGTGGGATTGAGGAGAGGACTCCTTATGTNGAATTGATGGGAGCTCTTGAGGTTCGCATTAGCCTTAATCTCCAAAGCACTGGAGAGGAAATTATTCCTCCTCAAACNCTACANGCATTTTATGTTCGTAAATGGGGTGGAAAAAGTGAAACGTCCCATTTGCCNGAGAACGTGAGACTTTGGATTACCAAAAACTTTCAGGAGGATGAGAATCTGGCTGAGCGATTTCTGAGTGAAGCTGAAAAAACAGAAATGACTNNGGAAAATGANGAGCAATATCTAACCCAGGGATACAATCTCAGGCGTTATAGTCGAGTCCCTNTATCCAATCTGGATCTGCAATATCGNCTGACTGAACAAATTGCTCANNANTATGTTGCTCAANTTANACCCATTTTTAGGAAAGCTGAAATGAGTATTGATGACGATGGTGGCGAAGTCGGTATTACTTTGATTCTAGGAAATGCGTACAAAGAGGCAATCACTCACCTGCAGGGACGCAAAGACCGGACAGCAGCTGATGATTACAACTTGGGTTTGGCATATGAAGCGCTAGGGCAAAGACAACAGGCCAGAAAATTTTATGAATCAGCGAATCNTCGTGATAGCGAAAACCTCTATGAAGAGGCTCTGAATCGAGTCAAGTAGTGAAATTTTTAAAAGNCTTGCAANTCCCGCACNCTTCCTGAGAATCTTCCGAAGTTAAAGTGATGGCTATTCCACTTGTCTTCGGAACAAAACCNCGAGTTTCATTACAANATCTGCCTGCCTCACTGAATNAATNCTAACTTAAAATCCACTCATAAATTCAAGCTGAGTAGCTAGGGCTGAATTATGCCTCGAAGAAATGACTTCTCCTCCATCCTCCTGATCGGCTCTGGCCCTATTGTGATAGGTCAAGCCTGTGAGTTTGACTACAGTGGGACGCAGGCCTGCAAAGCTCTCAAGGAAGAAGGGTTTCGGGTGATTTTGGTCAACAGNAATCCGGCTACAATTATGACAGATCCCGGGCTTGTCGATGCAACATACATTGAGCCAATCCGGTTGCCTGTCTTAGAGCAAATCATCTCGCAAGAACGCCCAGACGCCCTTTTACCAACAATGGGAGGACAGACTGCTCTGAACATGGCTATGAAGCTGGATGAGGCTGGGATTTTAAAAAAATATGGGGTTGAATTAATTGGTGCGGACATAGAGGCCATTCAAAAGGCGGAGAATCGTGAACTCTTCAGGGCTTCTATGGAAAAACTGGGCATTCCAATGCCACTGAGTAGTGTTGTTCACTCTGTTGCAGAGGCTTTGGATGTTGCAGAAAAGATTGACTATCCTTTGATCATAAGGCCCTCATTCACTCTAGGGGGAGAGGGGGGTGGAGTAGCAACAGATCAGCAAGAACTGATTCAGATTGCGACTAATGGGTTATCGGCTTCACCAACACAGGAAATTCTTGTTGAGCAGTCCATTCTCGGTTGGAAAGAATTCGAGATGGAGGTAATGAGAGATCATAGCGATAATTGTGTCATTATTTGCTCAATCGAAAATTTTGATCCGATGGGTGTNCACACTGGGGATAGTATCACGGTTGCTCCTTCACAAACACTTACTGATGTTGAATACCAGCAACTCCGTGACATGTCTTTTCAGATCATGCGTGAGATTGGAGTTGATACTGGTGGTTCAAATGTCCAGTTTGCAGTCAATCCAAGAGATGGCCAAGTTATGGTTATCGAGATGAACCCTCGAGTATCGAGAAGTTCAGCACTTGCTTCCAAAGCTACAGGATTCCCAATTGCCAAAATTGCTGCCAAACTGGCAGTGGGTTACACCTTGGCCGAAATTCCCAATGATATCACCAAGAAAACTCCTGCTGCATTTGAGCCCTCTATTGACTATGTAGTCACAAAAATTCCCCGCTTTACCTTCGAAAAATTTCCTCTTTCGGATCCGCGTTTGGGAACCCAAATGAAATCCGTTGGGGAAGTAATGGCAATTGGTAGTACCTTCCGAGAATCCCTACAGAAAGCCCTTCGATCTTTGGAAACAGGCCATATTGGTTTAGATCCTCAAATTTATCCAAAAGATCGAAATATTGATGAGGTTTTGGAAGAAGAACTCTCACGTGTCACTAGCCAGCGCCTATGGGTTGTGGCCGATGCACTAAGAGTTGGATGGAGTGTTGAACGTCTGCATCAAAAAACATTCATTGATCCTTGGTTCCTAATGCAGATGCAAAGTTTGATTCAGGAAGAAATCAAAATAGCTGGGCAAAGATTTGATCAAGTTACACGAACAGATTTATGTCGATTGAAGTCCTTGGGTTTTTCAGATGCTGTGCTTGCGAAAAAATTCCAAGTATCCGAAGCTGAGGTTACAAAGCTTAGAAAATCAGAAGGATTGCGCCCCGTTTTCAAGATGGTAGATACTTGCGCAGCTGAATTTCCCTCGGAGACTCCGTACTTCTATTCTACATATGCTCAGGAAAACGAATCCGTCCCGACGGACCGGCCTAAAGTGTTGATTTTGGGGAGTGGTCCGAATCGGATTGGTCAGGGTATTGAGTTTGACTACTGTTGTGTCCATGCTGCTCTGGCAGCTCGCGAATATGGGTATGAAGCCATAATGTACAACTGTAACCCTGAAACGGTCAGTACAGATTACGATACCTCCGATCGACTTTATTTTGAGCCACTCACCTTTGAAGATGTAATGCACGTTATCGAACTAGAGCAACCTATTGGGGTGATCGTGCAGCTGGGGGGACAAACTCCATTAAAGTTGGCAAAGGCACTACACGAAGCTGGTGTGCAATTACTGGGAACTAATTTTGAGAGTATTGACCGAGCAGAAGACCGAGAGCTCTTTGCAGCAATGCTTGATAAGCTTGGACTACAGCAGCCAGCTAATGGTACTGCAAGGTCTTTGGAAGAAGCATTTGAGATAGCAAATCGTATCGGTTATCCAATTTTGGTTCGACCTTCTTATGTATTGGGTGGAAGAGCCATGGTAGTCGTAGAGAGTGCGGATCGTCTAGAAGAATTTTTTGCTGAAGCCATCAAAGTTTCACCCGATCATCCAGTCTTGATTGACAAATTCCTAAGCAATGCAGTTGAAATCGATGTTGATCTATTGGGGGATGGAGAAAAAGCAGAAGTGGCAGGGATCATGGAACACATTGAACGGGCAGGAATTCATTCTGGAGATAGTGCGTGCTCACTTCCTCCATTTGGGCTTGAGAAAGATATCTTGGAAGAACTCTGCAAACAGGCGAAATCTATGGCTCGGGAACTTAAAGTTTGCGGGCTCATGAATGTTCAATTCGCAGTTAAAGACAAAGACATTTACATAATTGAGGCGAATCCACGTGCTTCTAGAACTGTCCCATTTGTAAGCAAGGCAATTGGGGTTCCTCTTGCCAAGTATGCAACTAGATTGATGCTTGGAGAAAAGCTTTCTTCCGTTGGTTTTGAGTATCATGCTCCAACAGATTTTGCAGTCAAGGAAACCGTTTTCCCGTTCATGCGTTTTACGGGATCTGATACGACATTAGGTCCAGAAATGCAATCGACTGGTGAGGTAATGGGCAGGGGAACTAACTTTGAAGAGGCGTTTTTAAAAGCACAAATGGCTGTTTTTGAGGACAGCTTAATGAGACCTTATGTATTTGTAGGGGTGATGGACGAAGACAAGCCTAAGATGGTAATAGCTGCTAAGATGCTAGAAGAACTGGGTTATGAGATCCTGTCAACTAGAGGAACCTTCCAAGTGTTGACGGATCAAGGTGTGCAGCGAATCAAAATAACATCTATGAATCCTAGCGAAGAAGGTAATATTAGTGAATACATGCTGAAGAAAGAAGTCGCAATGCTTATCAATACGACTCGTCACAGGAAGAGAACTGTAGGTACACGCCACATTCGCCGACTTGTATTAGCGTACAACCTTCCCTATTTCACAACCTCCGAAGCAGCAGTACAGTTCACAAAATCGCTTCATCAGTTACGATCTTTGAAAAATCTGAGCTATCAGCCCCTTCCATTCCTATGACAAAGTGTGCTTTGAGATTATTCTTGCGTTTCGCCTTCACTTAAGCCCATTCCCATTGAATTACAGGCTCTAAGTAGCCTAGCCTGCATGGGTGCGTAGGACTCATCTACGGTCATAGCGGCGTCAGCAGCGTCTTTACCTGCTTGTAGCAACTTTTTCAATCCCTCCTTGTCAAGCCTCATGATTTGGCGGTTGATGTAACCGTAGTAAGTGAGATTCGCAAACTCAGCTAGAGCAGGAAGATCCTGTTTTTTAGGCATGGATTGAGAGACAGTTTTCATGGATCTTCGATATGCAACGACTGCGGCATTGAAAGCCGGCGCAACAAAAGGCCGAGCCTGGTCGTCCCCAGCTTCCATGCGCATGATGTGGTAACGCACCATTTGCTGGTTGAGGCGCCCAATCATTACCCACGGATAGGGAATCTTATCTTCAATTTCCTTCATCTTTTCTGCGAGCATCAGCCCAGCACNATTCATCATGGGAAGTAGTTTAATCATGTCAATGGAATGCATGATTTTAGTAGTTACAATCCCCTGAACCTGTTCAACGTTGATATCTGANCCCTCAGATCCGAACATGCCGCCNCCGCCNCCCTTACCTAGTGCTAAGTCAAGTTCATATTTGCTAAGGGAAACCCCCATTTTGTTNTGGANTGTTNNGCTAGCTTCGCTGATTTTTTCAATTAAACCTTCGCAAATCTTTATTTCCATCATCATTCCAGCTCGGTTTCCTACNCCCGTGTCTTCCATATCATCTTCGTTTACCTCGATTCCNCTGAGATTCACCCCNTTCAACACATTTGACTGAATAGNCATCATCTTTTCTTTATGAATCTGGAGGATTCTTTCAAGATAGAGCTTGAAAGCCCTGAGTAGCATCTGTACTGCAGGCCCTGTGACTTCACCCCAATAAAATGGTAGACAAGAGTGGACCAAAAGGGATCGTGCTACCTCTAGCTGCGGTCTGCCTTCCATTTGAAGAGCGCGCCCGACCAACTGCATTCTAATCGCTTGGTTTTTAGGATCTCCTGACAATTGAGAAACCAATTTGTTGATNTCCTTGTCTCCACGTAGAAAAGCAANTTCGAGNATGTCGGTTCCTGTTGCCGGGGTAACTTCTCTCGTTTTTCTACCAAGTCCTAACTTTGCAAAAAACCCTTTGCCCTCCATCGCGAGGACNTCTTTTGCAGTCTCTTCTAACTCCTGTTGCATTTTCAACAGGTTGACGTTAGGTGTATCTTTGTTCTCGCTAGGTTGTTTTGCCATAAACCCTTTGCTTGACAAAATTGAATCAATNTAATTTTTGATATAGNGGACTAATGTCTACTAGAGTTGTCTTAGTTAAGACTCTATANAACAANATGAACTATTATTGCACAATTTAGGGAATTAAAAACCCCAAGAATTATCATTTGAAGACTGTATTGACTAGGTTTGATCCATCACGTAAATTCTTNATATTCTATTTGTCGTTACTTGCCAAGAATTCCCATGCCTTCAAATGACTCTGCTAACAAACAACTCGGCCATACTATTGAATTTTTGAGTGATGTTCCCCAACGCCTAGTAGTAGAAATTTCTCGAAAACGTCTAGCTTTACGGGAAATTCTTNATTGGCAGAAGGAAACAGTATTGTCATTTCCAAAATTGATTGGAGAACCTGTGGAAATCTTCATAGACAACCAAATCATCGCTAAAGGAGAGGTTGTTGTGATCAATGATCATTATGGCGTTCGTATTTCAGAAATTGCTCATCCTACTAACAAATCAAACCAGTCTCGAGTCTGAAAGACTTTTGTTAATTCATACAATTCATGAAATTTGTGTATTTCTTGAATTACCGCAAGAAATTAAAATCCCATCCAACGCTGATTGTTCAAACCAAGCCTATGCCATCTCCCAAGCTTTTGAAATCCAGCTTTATTCTAATCACCTTCCATATTTTGATTGGATTTCCGAATCTGCTGATTGCGCAGGGACCCTCAGCGCCAATTGTAGAGTCGATTGTTCTGTCTAAGAATTGCCCGATTCCCGATGGCCCAGATTTAGTCATCAAGTCACCAGAAATTGTCCTTAAGTCAGTTGATGATCCATATTGTCCTAAGATCAATGATATTCAGCTAGTACAGGTTACAGTCCATAATCCCGGTGATGAAGTTCGTAGTGTTGGTCTTGAGATTTTGCTGACATTGGATGGCAATAGATTGGATCAGTCCCAACGGCAAATCTTTACAATTCCTCCATACGAAACCTCTCGAATGCTACATGATGTAGTTCTGGAAGCTCCAGGCCGCTATCGTGTGGCGGCAAGAATCTGGGACACAGAATTTGAGAAACCAATTGCTGAATCAGATCAGGGTGTCAACCGACAATTCTACATTGCTACCCCAGACGATTTGGCAGCTGCTCAGGAGCAGTTAGTAGTCATGGAAAGTAGTGGTAAAGCTCCACGGCCATCACCACTTCAATTCGATCCACCTGATCTGCGCTGGGAGAGCGTCAACGTATTGCCTGAACACTTGCTACGTGGTGAAACACTCAAGATGCGTTTGAACTTGCTGAACGTAGGTGGAGATGTCGTTCAAGATGTGCTTTGCAAGGTGGAGTACTACAACGAAAGACAACCACGCAGACGAACTACGATTGCAAATCCTATTGCCAACGTAATTGCCCCCGGAGAGACCGTAACCTTTGATCTAGAATACATACCCCCGACCGACCAATTACTTGGTGAATATAAAATTTCTGTGACTGTAGATCCAGACGACCAGCTGACGGAGTTGAAAGAAGATAACAACGCTATGGAGTCTGAAACTATCCGTCTTAGTGATATTAGGTTGCTTCTCCCTTCGGATAGTTTTGTTTTCGATGAAAACGGTTTGTTTCTGTTTCAGTGGGATAGTTTAGTATTTGCTGAATTCAAGATTCAGGTCGGGGTCGACGACAAATTCGAAGATCCACGCCTTTACTTCGACCTGCCGCAAGGAGATCGCTGGATAGCTGATAAAGAATTGGTGCCATTAACAGGTGAATTGCCAGGAATGGCAATGGGGCTTATGCAAACAAGTCAGAAGAACAAGCTCTTTTGGCGTGTCATTGGTCGTAATATTAGTGGTCAGCAGGCTATTTCAGACGTNCAAAGTTTTACAATCAAACCTACCTCGGACGCATCCTAGATTGAAAAGTCGGCCTACCTTGGCTGGTTCTAGTCACATTATTTTNCTCCCAAAGCCTTGCATTCCTTTTTCAAAGGCGTTACAAGCTTGTTTCTGCTTAGTTGGTCAGACAATAATCACTTTTCAGGGAGGGATCCATGTTGAGTGTCCGTCAAATGCTATCCGAAAAGGGCAGTGCAGTCGTCTCCATNACACCANATACAAGTGTGTTTGATGCATTGAAGATCATGAATGAGAANAATATAGGTGNGGTTTTGGTGATGGAAGATGAAGAACTAGTTGGAATTTTTTCTGAGCGTGATTATGCNCGNAAGGTGATTTTGGCAGGGCGTTCTTCCAAAACCACAGAGGTTAAAGAACTGATGACGTNNAAGGTCTATTGTANAGATCCATCACGGACAATTCAGGATGTGATGGAACTCATGAACGAACATAGATTCCGTCATGTCCCAGTAATGGAAAGCGAAAAAGTTATCGGTGTACTGAGTTCAGGAGATGTGATGCGNGGTGTGGTTGCTGAACAGAAAAATACTATTGAAAGTCTAGAGAGCTATCTTNTAAGGCAATAGTTGAACCNATCACATACTTCGAGAAATATTCTCTGGNGGTATGTGGTACTCACTATTGTATAAAAAATAAGGAATTCCCCCCAGTAGATATACTGCCAATTGCATGATGATATACATATTGAAAATATCCGCTCCACCAGTTACCCCAACTAATTGATATAGCGATTCAAATGCAACATGGCCAATTCCAATTCCACCAGGTGCAAGTGGAATAGCAGTGGATATAAGTCCAATTGGCATAAGAAATAATTGAGTTCCCAGGCCTATTTNAGTNGCAGTTACCAAGNGGGCAATTTCCAAAAATAAGAACGCCACCAGGCAATGAATGAGAACTGCTATCAGCAATGTTGAAAGCAAAATTGGCTTCTGATTTTGGTAGCTTTTGAAAGAGAGATAAATTTTAGTTGTAAACTTTTTAGCGGGGAGTCTTTCGAAAANTTCTAGGAAGGGNTCTTCACCATTATGAAATGGCCAGATGACCAAGCTGTAAAAGCAAGTTGTGGCGAAAAAGGATAAACAGATCATCCAGATCAAACCATGCAGTCGTGGATTTTCGAGAAAGATAGATAAGTTTGCAATTAGGGAAAAAAAAGAGATAACAATCAGGCCGAATAAACCTACGAATCGATCGATCAGAACAGTCATGAAAGCATTGGTTCGGCTTTCTTCAGCATTGGTCTTTATTATGTAATAGCCTTTTACAAAGTCACCGGTGACAGCTCCGGGGAGAGTGCTGTTGAAGAAGTTACCTATCCAAGTAAGAAGAAAAGTTCTGCGGGGAGAAATTTGAAGACCCAGCGCTCTTAGCAGTAGCCACCACCGTAAAGCTGCTAACGGGATCACTAACACAATAAGAACAAAAAGAATCAGCATTAACAAATCGGGTGAATCTTTCAGTAAAAATAGTCGCTCTAAGTTTAGACGATCACTACTTATCAAGTAATGNAGAATTCCAATTACAAGAGCCAATTTNCCACTTATNAGAAGGAACTTTTTCATCAGTCGGTATTTGATAGAGTCAATTGATTNAGCCACTTATCTCTATCTTCTTTTGGNANCCGAGCAAGCTCTTCAACTTTCTTGTGAAAATCCCCCCAATTGCGTTCTGCACGCCTAAACAACTCCTTAAAAGCAGATACAAAATTATTATAGCGCTTGACACCCAATAAATGTGAATTGTTCAAATCTTGAGCAAACCATCGACTGTAATTCAANAACTNAAATTGGGTTTGGTTTTGTTGATAGCGCTGTTTCAATNTTTNAAAAATCAATTGTTTCCGCAGTCTTTTCCTATCTTNGTCTAATGAAGTTGAATAGAGGTCGTTTAATTCTTTTATAGTTTCATCAATCCAACTTCGAAACAACAAACGGTCCTCATAGTTNCGCTGAATTTNNNCCATTTTATACCCCAGATTANTTGCTCTAAGGTACTGCAATGTACCTTCCTGTTCTACAAAGGTGGCGTAGGATTCATTGAAAGATGTATCACCAGCGACATAAACAACTTGATGGGCCATCTCGTGTATGAGGGTTGCGATAAGCTCCCTGTCAGAACGCTGAAGAAAAGTACTTAGTACTGGATCCGAAAAATAATCGGGTAACCAGCTCTGATTCAGATANCCCAATGTAGAATAAGCACTTGCGTAAGACAGAGATACGTCAAAACCGCTCTTTCTCAACTCATTTGCCAACTGTTCAGCATCTGCAATATCGAAATATCCACGATAGCTTTGGCAGCCAATGATAACATAGCACCACTGTTTTGGGTTTAGGGAAAAGGGTGGCGCTGCAGAGACGAGGACACTTACATAGGAATTTGGTAACTCTACGTAACTTTTGTAGCCGTTGCCGGAGGGCAGNTTTAATTCTTTGGAAGCGAAGTGGCGAACTTTAGAAAGAAGCTGAAATTTTTTTCTAAGCACCGNGTCAGTCGNATTATCTAATAACAGATTCTGGATTTTCTGCTTACGCTGGAGCAGATCTATGTGGCCTTGTGTCGCTTGCCAATAATAGCTCGGGTCACATCCAGCCAGTAGTGGGCAAAAAGCGANTATTAGCAGGATTTTCATGTAAAGGGAAGGATTCAGACGTCGATTGNAGTCTCNTCTTCACTTAAAGGCATATAAAGAATGCGGTTGCAGTGAGGGCAGTTTCGATATAAATCNGGTTCGGTGAGAAACTCGTTTACAAATTGAGGTTGAAGTCGAATGTTACANCCCCCACAGGTTTTATCCACAACNGGTGTAATTGGCCGATGTAGTCCGTTTTGCTGGCAACGTTTGTAGAATTGCTGAATTGGCCTTGGTGCACTTTCNAATGATTTTTGGAAGTGATTTTCCAATTCTTGTATCGCCAGAATAGTTTGCTTTTGAGCTAGAACTGTTTGTTCTAGTGCTTTTTCNGCTTCCTCTTTCCNTTTTTCCAATTCAGCTTCCTGTTCNGTCAGCTTAGGATCTAAATCTTCTAATTTNATCGCAACTTCTAGCAAGTTTTCTTCTAGAATTGAGCGATGCTTGCGAGATAATTCTAGTTGTTTTTTGCTGGCTTCAAACTCTTTTTCATTCCGGATTCTTGGAACATGCTGTTCGAGTTTTTCGATTAGAATGCGTTGTTCTTCAAGTNCATTTTCCATTTGCTGCTGTTGGCTAATCAATGTTGTTTNCTCTGACTGAAGGTTTTGAAAAACCATTTTGATAGGAACGACTAACTCNTGTACGTCAGCAATTTCTTTTTCGAAGCGTCTCAACTGTTGTTTAAGAGCGAGACCCTGCTGTTCGGTTTCAGCAATGGTGATGAGAGTAGAGCGAAGATGCTGAGACATCGTAGACTNCTTTGTAAGAGGCAATCTNGCTTCCTGCCTGAGTGCGGAAGGAGGCGGACGGGTAATATTGCGTGTGAAGATCTCAAAAAAGAGAGAAAAGTTCAACACACGTAGTACTGATTCTTCGAAAGCTTCAGAATTTTATNTTCTNTAAATAGTCACTTTTGAAATATTTGTTCAATTATATTTNAAAGTTAGCTTGTCAGCTTTGAGGCCGATTGTTACCTCTCCTCCGCTTTCTAAATTTCCAAATAGAACTTCATCAGCGAGAACTGTTTCGATTTGCTGCTGAATAACTCTCTTCATAGGACGCGCTCCAAAATGGGGATCATACCCCCTATCAGCTAGCCAGTTTCTTGCTTTGTTGGTGACATTAATTGTTACTTTTTTTAGCTGCAGTTTAATCTCTAGCTGGATTATCAATTTGTCAACGATGAGTTGAACTACCTCTTTTGGCAACTGTGCGAAGGAGATAATAGCATCTAATCGATTTCTAAATTCTGGACTGAATGTGCGTTCCAAAGCTTGCTTTGATGGTGTAGTTGGGGATTGACTACCAAATCCAATCACAGAGGAGGCCATTTCTTTTGCACCCACATTACACGTCATAATCAAAATTACATTTCTGAAATCCGCTTCTCGGCCATTGTTATCTGTCAGTGTCGCGTGATCCATTACCTGAAGTAAAATATTGAAGATGTCAGGGTGTGCTTTTTCGATCTCATCCAGCAGTAACACAGTGTGGGGATGCTTGCGAATAGCATCCGTAAGTAGCCCTCCTTGATCATAGCCGACATATCCTGGAGGTGCACCGATCAATCGTGAAACAGTATGCTTCTCCATGTATTCGCTCATATCGAAGCGTTGGAAATGAATTCCTGTAATTTGTGCCAATTGCTTGGCCAATTCGGTTTTTCCAACTCCTGTAGGACCAGTGAATAAGAATGAACCAATTGGCTGATCACTTTGTCGCAATCCAGCTCTAGAGCGTTTGATAGCTTGAACTAATGCATGAATAGCGTTGTCCTGGCCAAAGACCTGAAGCTGGAGCTCTTTTTCAAGATCTTTGAGTTTTTCCTTGTCAGAACTATTCATCCGCTCTATCGGAATCCGCGCGATACTGGCGATCACCTTTTCAATGTCTTGGGAATTAACAGTTTTGCGGCCCGCTCCTCTCAGCCTAATAGCCGCACCAGTTTCGTCAATAACATCAATAGCCTTGTCGGGCAGGTAGCGGTCATTAATGTATTTTGCAGACAGTTCAGCAGCTGTTCTCAGTGAAGAAACGGTATAGCGGAGTTCGTGATGTTCCTCGTAACGATTTTTTAGTCCCTTTAGAATCAAGAAGGTCTCTTCAATTGAGGGCTCGTCGATGTCAATTTTCTGAAAGCGCCTGGATAGGGCTCGGTCTTTTTCGAAAAGTTTTTTGTATTCATCATAGGTTGTAGATCCTATACATCGGATTTCACCCTT
>NYVT01000048.1:0-21514 GCA_002684675.1 Deltaproteobacteria bacterium | reverse complement strand
AGGCCTAGGTCAGAGTACTTGTATCGGAATTGGGGGAGATCCCGTAAACGGAACCAATTTTATTGATTGTCTGCGGATGTTTCAAGATGATCCTGGAACTGAAGCGATTGTGATGATTGGCGAGATTGGCGGAGACGCCGAAGAACAAGCAGCTGCTTTCGTCAAAGAATATGTAACCAAGCCAATTGTCAGCTTCATCGCAGGGCAAACCGCTCCTCCTGGGCGAAGGATGGGCCATGCTGGTGCCATTATTTCCGGTGGCAAAGGTACTGCTGCCGAAAAAATGGCTGCACTACAAGATGCTGGTATTCATGTGGTACCAACCCCTGCTGATATTGGCGAGAAAATGGTTGAGGTTCTGAAAAAATAAACTTGATAATACAAACCTCATCCTAAGATGAGGTTCTCTCTCCCTAGTAAGTTTTCTCTCTAGTCTAACCTTTCTATCTGCTCTCGAACAATTATCCTTCTTAATTTGGCGTAATTGACTCCATCACAAATAGTAGATCACCTTGGTTTACTGTTTGTTGGTCTTCTGCCAGAACTCTCGTGATAAGGAATTGCTGATCCTCAGGGTAGAGCGATTTCCCGTCCAAAGTTTTGAAGGAGTTCAGAGAAATCTCGTTAAAGACTTTCATGGATTCTAGCAAGCAGAGTGGAGTCTGGAGATTAATAACGCTGCCTTCTTCTACCAATGAGGGAGTCTCAGGAGAAGGAGAACGGTAAAAGCCTCCCATTTGTGGTGAAAGAATTTTCCACTCTTTCGAATTCTCGAAACGAACACTGGACTCATCTAGCGAAACGGCAGAGCCTCCAGCTTCAAGCTTAGATTCCTTAATTAGCTCTTGAGAGTTGATTCTTGAAAACAGCCCATTTAGATAGCGAGTGTCAAAATTCCCCTCCTGAAAATCCTGATCCTGCAAAATTCTCTTTGCTAATACCAAATTTGTGGAAATGCCATGAATCTTCACTCTACTCAGGTAATCAATTAGCAGTTCAATCGCTTCTTTGCGGTCTTCTCCCCAGGCAATGATCTGGGCTACAAGAGAGTCGTAGTAAGGTGGAACCAGGGAGCCATTGGTTACAGCTTGAAGAATTTGGATATTTTCTTCCGCAGGGAAGTAGGCTTCAGTAATTCTGCCGGGATCTGGCACAAAACGAAGGGAATCTGAAGAGTCTAAATCAACTCTTTCTGCATTAATCCGAAGTTCCATAGCATGCCCATTTGGCTGGACTTCCAAGGCTTCAAGGCTGTTGCCTTTCGCTACTGAGAACTGTTGATCAACCAAGTCCACCCCAGTAACCATTTCAGAGACGGGATGTTCCACCTGAAGGCGTGTATTCATCTCCATGAAGTAGATCTTTTGCTCTCCTAGATCGTAGATAAATTCAACAGTTCCTGCCCCAACATAATCAATTTCATCAATCAATTTTCTAGAGTATTTGAAGAGTTGATCCTCAATTTTCTGTGGTAGATCAAATGCGCTCTCTTCAATGAGTTTCTGATAATTTCGCTGGACTGAACAGTCTCGAATACCCAGCAAATGAGAATAGCCCCGAAGGTCACGAAGAACTTGGACTTCCAAGTGTCTCAATGAGCGAATGAATTTTTCTAAATACAAATCACCGTTGCCAAAGGCATTTAGTGCTTCCTTCGACATCCGAATAAACATCGGTTCCAATTGACCTGGCTGTTCGACAACCGCAATGCCTTTACCACCCCCACCGTGGGCGGCCTTGATCAGTACAGGATACCCGATTACTTCCGCTACGTTGGAAGCCTCTGATGGATTTGCTAAGGCACCTTCACTTCCAGGAACAACAGGAATCTTAAGCCGCTTTGCTGTATTGATCGCATTAGATTTATTACCCATCAAGTCCATGTTATCAGAACGCGGTCCAATAAAGTTTAGGCCATGTTCACGGCAAATACGGGCATATTGTGTTGATTCTGAGAGAAAGCCAATTCCAGGATGAATGGCATCTACCCCCTCAATCTCAGCTATTCTGATGATGCTCATAGCATTCAAGTAGCTTTCTTGAGGAGTGTTTCCACCAAGGCAAACCAGCCGGTCGTTTTCACGCAACAATTGAGCTGGGTAACTCTCCATATCTGGATCAGATTGGACAAGAACGACTTCTAGGCCATGTTCCTGAGAAGCTNGGATCAGTCTGGCAGCAGTACATCCTCTAGCGTGAACAAGGACTCTTTTAATCTCACTCTGCATCATCTCGGCTTTTTCAAGTGACNCAACTTCCTGATCTCGCTGAGCAGAGAGGTTATACTCACCTGTCAGTGTCCTCGAAATTACTTCCTGAATTGANAGCTTTGGCATTGGAATGCTTGGGTCAATCTTCNGCAGAGCANGATCAATTTNTTCATCAAATGGGTTTTCTACCAANCCATCCATTGTACCTTCTTTTTGACTGAGGTAGTTTGCAAGGGTGGATGAAGCTGGAAGGTGACTTTCAACAACAAGTTGCCCAGCGAAAGGAATTTGTGCTCCNGAAAGATAATACGTTTTCACCAGAAGATGAGTTACGAAACTAGCTTGAGCACCCCCAACACAATCCCTAAATCCAAAACAAATTACGGGAAGATCATGATCCTTGACAATGCGAGTCAGACGATCGTTCATCGTTGCCATGGAGAAGAGGGATCCTGCCCCCTCCTTAGTTTGCATACCTGCTGAGGAAATGAAAAAGATCACAGGAAGATTGCGCTGGGCACATTCATCAAGCAGAAGACAAACTTTCTCACAGCTTGCCATGTCAAAGGCTCCAGCCTGAAAACGAGTGTTGCTCAGGACCAAACCGACCTTCGTTGTGGNTCTGTTATCTGTGAAATTAGCTATACCTGTAACAACCCCACAAGGAGTGATCCCGTTGTCAAGAGCTTGCTCAATTGCTTGACGAAATCCTGGGAAATTGACAGGATTTGCTGTAATTTTTTCAGCGTTGAGCTCTTTGAAGTTGGTAAAATACCTACTAAGTATCTGTTTCGGTTCAATGTGGTTCTTCTTGTAATCTCTTAATAGATTCTGAATAAGTAAGTCCTTATAGGCTTGATCCAATCGATTCCAGAAATCCTTGATTCCAATATTACGGGGTGTGATCTTGCCCTGAAATTTNCTTTCACCAAGTTGTGCTTTATAAAGTGAGGGTAGTAGTCCTGAAAAATAGTAGCGCACTACCCCAAATAAAGGTGGCGACATTCTAGGGTAGACAATTCTCTTCCATCCACTAATCGTTGCCATGACTGTGTCACAGTTCTTTTGAGCAATGAACTGGGCAAGCCACTTGAAGAAGCTCTGGCGCACCCAATCNCCTTCAAGTTTTAGTTCCATCTTTTCAAATTCTTTCAAAGCTATGTTGAAAGAATTTTCAAAAAGCTTCTCTACTGATTGCTGTGAGATGTGATTTGTCCCTTTTAACTCGCCTGCAATCATGGGTAGACTTTCAATCACACCATCGTAAAGCATGTCNAAGAGCAGGATGTTCTGGAAGTTTTGCTGCAAACTTTGGTTCACTTCGGGNACAAGCAAAACGTCTAATAAAGAAGGATTTTCATGAATCTCGGAGAGCGTTGCTTCCCNAAGAAAATCATGAAGTTGAATCATGTTCTCCCGAGTGCTGTCTTTCCAAAAGTTGTAAAGATATATCAACACTTCCAGCGTCAACTCTTCGAGGGCCTTCTCAAANTTGTCCTTTGGATCCCCCACAAAAAATGCGAAGAGTTTGGTCCTTTCCACATCTCGTTCTGCTTTTGTTTCAAGGAATCTTTGGTAGCGTTTGTTTAANTCCTCCTGGTAGCGAAGTTCAATAGGGGCCTGAAGCCACTTCTTAAATTTTTCTTGCCGTTCGTGCTCAATTCTTTCAGTCAAAGTGCCAATTGGAGCCTTGGCAGTCTTACTACTGAGTCTGGAGTAATTTTTGAGAGATTCACTTTGGATTTTTTGACGTATCTTTAACCCACGCATGAAGCGATAGGCTGAACCGAAAACGTTTAAAGTCCCTGTTGGTGGTTTGTGAGTTCTACGATTTGCNACTATTTGAAGCTCGCTAGGATTGAGATAATGCCCAATGTTTTCTTTGTAGTGGTCAAAAAGAAAGGNGTTTTCTTTGAGGAAGAGACGAGCGTTTTGTTCTGTTATCTCAATGCCACTGAGTATCGCTTCCCTTAGATTTGAAATTTTTCCAGGCTGATCCAAAGAGAAATCAATAATCCCNTCNAAATATCCACTGGAGTAAAGTTCGTAGGAGGAAACCCCCATAAATTTGGCGCACTCTTGCCAGGATAAGTTGTACTTACGAGCTATGTTGCTTAGCCCCTTGGGATGAATTGTGTTGAATACNCCATCTTTGGTGGCAAGCAACACATTTGTGGTGGCCAGAGGAATCGCNCCACCGCTGTATCCAGCACCAAAAACAATCCCAACTGTCGGTAACTGTAGATTAGCCATTTCGGCAATCAAAAAAGAGATACTATGCGATTGATTGTCAAGATTGGCTTCAGCTGTAGCCACAGCCCCGGGCGTGTCAATAAAAGTCACTACTGGCATACCATGGATAGCAAAAAATCCTAACTTTTCAGCAGCNCGCCAATGATGACTCGGGTCCCAAGTTCCATGCTGAACCCTGTGATCTTGGGCAACAAACCCAATTCTTCTTTTTAGAGCACCGATCTGAAATTCGATCTCAGCCAGATAGAGCGGACCCTCGGTTTCTTCTTGAATTATATTTCCTCCCAACTGCTGAATAACTTCAGCAGTGCTGAGACGCTTTTGGTTTTCAGATGGGTTTACAACCCTTTGGATGTAACTGTCTACATCAAGTCGACGAAGCCATTGGATTTGTTCTTCAATGCTATCTTTGCTGAGTAAACCAGCTAAATTANCATCGTTTAAATATGAGGGACCTTTGCCTGGTAGCTGGGAAAGATCATGGGACATTGCTTCTGCACGTCGAAACGCCGAAAGACTAGGAGGCGTCTTTCGGGCAGACACGGGGGATTCAGGCATGTAATCAATGGATTGAAAAGTTGAATTACCAGGCCGGGAGGTGGGCTTTAACTTCTTGCCAGAGTTCCTGATAGGCCTGTGCTGATTTACTGTTTTCCGCAAAGCAGCTTACNGGGGCTCGCTCAATTCCCATACGCTCAATTTCAGTTGAGTATGGGACATTTGTCTTCAGAAAATTTGGAAATTTGCGAGGCATCATTTGCATTAAGTCTCGATGCAATTGTTTGCGTCGATCAGCCATCGAGAAGAATACGAGCATCTTGAAATTTTGCAATTGCTTCTTACGACGAAATTCCACCAATTGCTTTAGTGTTCTAAGTGATAGCGAGGTCGGGATGACGGGGACCACAAGGACATTGGCAGCTTCAAATATACTTTCGGATAGCAGTGTAAGTCCAGGTGGGCAATCTAGAAAAACATAGTCATATTCAACAGTTAGAGGACTAAGTAGTATCTTGAGTCGCTCATTAGGTTTCTTGGTGTCGTCAAGCAGCAGGTCCATCGTCCGGTAGGAAAAATCGGAAGGCAGNAGGTCTAGGTTTTCGTAGTCAGTAGACTTAATCAGATCTGCAAGATCTTGACGACCTTTCAGCAAAGCCCTGGAACCACCTTTGATCTTTGGCCGAACCCTNAAATAGAAGGTTGCTGCTCCCTGCGGATCAAGATCCCAAATCAGTGTTCTAGCCCCTTCGTGTGCACTGTGAAAAGCCAGATTTACTGAAGTAGATGTTTTGCCAACCCCACCTTTGATGTTGTAAGAAGCCAAGATTTGCATCAGTTCAACTCCTCTGCAACAGTTTGCTGTTGNAAAAGAAGATTGAAACGGTTTTGAGTGCGATTCGAAGCAAAACCACTAAAACTTCCTACGAAACGTTTTCGTGCTTCNGCCTGGCGTTGATTCAGGGTACTGACAAGCATTCCCATCGCNACCAAAGTTTGTGCAGGAACTGGTTTCTGTTTGGCTAGCAAATCTCCAAATTTTTTTAAGGATTCTTGCTGAACAGAGCAATCATTGAATTGACCAAGGTCCTCTTGAAGGGCTTTCAGAGGTTTGAGAAGACCCTGAAACTCCTTTGCAGGCCAGAGGCTCTCAAAAAACTCCAGTAAATATCTAAGTTTCTTACAACTCTTCCTTAAGTCATGGAGAGCTTCATCAGGAGAATGTAGGTTAATTGCTTTCCCCTCGGCTAAGCAACGGTGATAACTTCTAAGAAGTCTTTTCGATGCTGCCTTGCGAATTTCCTCTGCTCCTCCAGTTGTTGAAGAAGTCTGATCTGCTAAAAAGATTTCCCAACTCGAACGAAATTTTTGATATCGCTTTGATTGAAGATCTTTGGCTAAGAGTTTCTGCTCTTTATCATTTTCTGTGAGTAGAAGATCGCGAAAAGCTTCAAGATCGGGTTGCTGATCCTCGGGCAGTTGAGATTGGTATGAATTGAAATCTAGAAGATAAACATCCAGGTCTCGAGTTGGCCCGGTGCGATCACTGAGCCAAGCAAAGTCATCTCGAAAGCCTTGAATCTTTTCAGGAGGAAAAACCCCTTTCAATTGGTTCAGTGCTGATCGGGCTCTACGGCAAGCAACTCGGAAATCGTGCAGAAATTCGGTATCTAGTGCCTCGATCGTACCCTGATGGTTTAAATCCATCACCTTCGTGCTTTCTCTAAGAATTGTGCGAAGTGCTTGATCGGTTCGGCTAAAGGGCGAAAGTTTCAATTTTGGCTTTGGCTGATAACTTCCGGGTTCGAGTTCTAATTTGCTACATACAGCTTGGAAAAGATCTTCATTAAGTTCCTCAAGACCTTCTGCACGACAAAACTGATTAATTTGCTGGGAGGGTTTGGTATACCCACGAAAAGAGACAATCACTAGACGATTTTCCAAATCTTCCAGTTGATTTTCGTGGAACAGCTTTGTTGATTCTAGCATCACTCGAAGAACGGTTTTGTCGTCCTTGTTTCTCCAAACAAGCCATTCCTGCTGAACTGATATCTTAAACTGACTCAAGAGAGCCCTTGGGTGAATAACGGGCTCAAGTAATGGTCTTAGAGGGATTGGAGGGAGTTGTCGAATGACTGACTCCTGAACAGGTGAACGACTACGCTGTAAAGTTCGATTCCCTGTTAAACTCAGCCAGCAGAGCCAAGTTTCGCATTCCACGTCAGTTCTGGTCTCTTGACGTAGGAGTTGCTGATTTTTATAGAGTCTCGAATCAAAAGTGTCGTAGTAAACGTATTCCCAAATTTGGCTGGGCAGCGCCCTCAAGGGAAATTGTTCTTTTATACGCTCTAGGAGGGCTTGAGCTTCAGTTAGTGAGGGTATTTGAAAGTGAGGTCGCTTCAATATCATCAATCTTCCATAAATTTGGGCTCGCTCCATGAACCTTAGAGATTGGTTAATATCCTTAGCAAAAATCTGTCCTAACTCGATAGGATTGTATTGCAGACCTTAATCTGTCTTCAAATCTGATAGTCTCTTTTTTGGAGAATGTTAGGGATTGTTTATTTCCGACACTGAATGCTGTTTTCAACTCTAGGTTACTGATTTTCGAACGGAGAAAGCGGCCTCCCTCTGCTACATAACTCTCTTTCTCATCCATTATCTAGATAATGAAGTCTCAATGATAAATTCTTAGGGTCAACGCCTGAAAAGAATACCGCGATTTACGTATTTAGAAAAGATTTGAGCTACATTTTCATGCCCAATGTAAGATTGATCATGCTGATTCTTCAACAAATTAATGATTTCAGTAATCGATGCTGGAGCATACTCAAATGTCATACTATTGTGTCTCAATATATTTGGGCCGACGGTATTGATGAAAGTGATCATTAGCTACAGAAAGTAATATATATAATATTATNAGATANATATCATATATAGCCAATCTGAAGGGGTGTTACTCATAATTTAATTGGCTTCAGCCTGAAATATTTTTTAGAGGGGGAAAGTAGTAAATGGGTAGTGGATAGACGGAACTCTTTGTCTTCTCAGCCAAGTGGTCTTGCTCCATCTAAATCTAGACGGCAACCATTTAAGCTTTTCAAATCTTTGTAGAGATACAGTATAGCTTTTGCGACCTCCTCTGGTTGAGCAAAATGGCCACTTGGAGTTCTGCGTAGTTGTCTTTCTCGCCATTCTGGATCCAATCCTTTGATAAATTCTGTTTCGACCACCCCTGGAGCAACAGAGACTACTCGAATTTTAGGTGCCAAAGCCCGAGCTAAGGATTTGGTCATCGAGTCCAAGGCAGCCTTGGATGCACAGTAGGCTATGTTACTTCCTTCACCAGTTTTCCCCGCAATAGATGAAATATTGACGATCAAGGCTTCAGGACTATTTTCCAATAACTTTCTAAATGAGCGAATTGTTGAAAAAGAACCTCGCCAGTTGACCTGAAAAATTTGATCAATCAATTCATCATCCAGGCTTGCCAAGTCTTGATGAGGAACAAAACGTGTCATTCCAGCACAATTCACCAGTAAGTCGAGTTGACGAGTTTTTTCTGAGGTGGTCACTGCAAGTTTATCAATCTGAAAAGAATCACTTACATCAAGTTGGAAACTCTGATGTCCTGATCCAGCNAGCTCTTTTTCCAGTTGCTGCGCCTTATCGGCTTTCGATCTGTAAGTGAAAAGCACTTGGAAATCATTCAACGCTAGAGTATGGCAAATTGCTCTACCAATTCCTCCTACTCCACCAGTGATCAAGGCTGTTGGTCGAGTAACCAGATCTTGTTTTGGGTTCATAAAAAATAATTCAGGTTGGTCATTTCAGACTAGGCTGGCTCCCTCAGACAAGGATCTGAGTTTAGCGTAAGCAATTTCAGGATCGACTGCACCAAAGCCTGCAAAAGTACCAAATCCACAGTCTGTCCCAGCGACAACTCTTTCCCTACCTAGAAAGTTCACAAATCTCTCAAGTCTTTGTGCAATCAATCTTGGATGTTCCACAAAGTTGGTTGTGGTATCAACTACTCCAGGTACCAGAATCTTATCATCAGGAATTTGAGCACGCTTTTCTTCAAAAACTGCCCATTCATGACCATGCCTTGGATTGGCATTTTCGAAGAGTANATATTGGGCTTTGCTTGACATCAACACATCAAAGACTTTCTCCATGGCAATGTCGCAGTGGTGAGGTCCTTCATAATTCCCCCAGCAGATGTGAAGACGAATTTTATCAGCAGGTAATCCTTCTAAGGCAGAGTTGAGCACTTCCATNTGAAGTCTTGCTAGTTCAAGAAATTCATCATCAGACCTCTCGTTAAAGAGCATATGCCGAGATAAAGCCAGATCTGGACAATCTAGTTGCAGTGAAAGCCCAGAAGAAATGATGGCTTGATATTCTGTTTTCAGTGCTTCTCCCAAGGCGATCAAATAGCTNTCATCGTCTTGGTAGTATTGGTTTGGTAGGAAGAGAGCAATGACTCCAGGGCTTGCAGCATTCAAAAACCCTTGGGCTACAGAATTGGAAGCCATTGCAGCCTGTAAGTNCTGGATGTCTGCNTGAAGATCGTGGGAATCCTTGGGGCTGATCGGTCCCACACAGCAGGGTCTAGAATATTGGGGGGTACCACCACTTTTGGCTAAACGTTCCAGAAAGCTTGGGTATTCTTTTAGATCCGCTGGNGGTTGGCGCGGACTATCACCAGCGAAACCGGAATAACGATCTTTGACATAAGTTGCATAGGAAATTTTAGAGGTTTCACCATCACTAACAATCGTTACCCCNGCCTCTTGTTGAAGTCGGACAGTTTCGGCTACCTCTTCAGCCATAATCGCGTCAAATTCCACCTGATCCCAAGGTTTGTTTTTCTCTCTTGCGAAAATTTGGTCGACCACCCTCTGCCTTCGAGGGAGTGAACCTACATGGGTTACAGCTAATCCAGACATATCTTTCTCCTTATAAGTATTTGGTGGGACCAGCTGGATCTAAAGTGGGGGTTACCAAGAAAACTTCACAGGCTGAGGCAAACTCAATTGTACTGAAATCCCCTGCATCAAGATAAACTACATCTCCTTTCTCGATAAGCTGATCACCAATCTGAAAGNCTTCTTCGTTACAGATCAACACCGCCGGATTTGANTGCTTTAATTCCAGAGTCTCGAAACCCGAAGTCCNACAGATTTCAAACCCTGGCATTTCACGAATTTTTGCCGTGTCTGAAGTGCTAAGAATGAGGTTGCCACNTTCAGATTTCCTGGCAAGAACACGACTTGGGTCTGTAATATTATTTTGATCAAATGCTNCCAAGTCAGGTCCTTCCAAGGGTTTTCGTGGGAGCATTCCATCAGGAATTGATTCACCATTGTGTGTATCAACCAAGAGTCCATTTTCAAGTAGCACTAATCCATGTNCCTGGGCAGTTTCAATGACTTGAGGGGCCCATAATACTCCNCCCCCAGAGTCATTCCCGCCAAGTACNGCAAACATAAATCCGTAGCCNTTGGGATTTGATTCATTCGGTTTAGTGATGTTTTCAAAACCACGAAACATATGTGTAGGAAGGCTGATCACATCTCCTGGGTCTAGAACAACTTCGCCTTTATCACCGTACAAGCCCCAAAAAAATCTCCACTTTCCTGAGTGGATGATGAATACTTCAGCAGTCCGGTGGCTGTGCAAGGAGTTTGTACAACCCGCAGGTTGTGCGGCAGCACCAATATTGAAACCGGGAGTTTTACTAAGGTGCACGTGCTGATCAGGTGATTCTGAGACCCCAGCGCCAATGATGGTGTAATTTTCTTTCTGATCCGATCCTGGGGTGTGCGCATCTATGAAGGCAGTGCGACAGGGGATCATTTCATTGAAGCGAACGATATCCATCAGAAATTCCTGTCCAAAAGGAGTTAGACTAACTCAAAATTTAGAAAAAATTTGTTGCCAAATTGCCAGTTCGTCCAGCAAAACCCATTCACGTAAAATCTTTCCTTTGCGTAACTCNGCATGACTGATCCCCAAAAAATAAAGTGGGTTACCTCTTGGTTCTCCATATCGGCCCCTTCCTTCATGCTGTCCNGTTACAGTCCAGCGNAGGGCGAGCCGCTCCGGCTCTCTTGAATCCTCACGATGAATCAAGTGGTCAGCTGTAAACTTTACTTGACCTAAACTGGCTCTGAGTCCCAACCAGAAATCGGTAATCTTGTCCCAGCCCTGAAGAGTNACCCCACCTGGAGCGTAAATTTGTGCAGCCCGGTCATAGCTTTCTGTTACCCAGCCAAAAGCAGATTCATCAAACAAGCTTCTGTAGCCTAGGAGATAATACTCAGCAGAATCTCTGTCTGACAAGTGNAGTCCATCAGCTTTAGGTCGATTCTCAAGACTATNTAAGTGAATAGGATTCTGTCCCATTTCAGATCTTGCTTCCGCCAGTGAAAGTGCAAAATCTTTTAGCAGCAGACCTATATCGCTCAGNATTGCTGCGTGATCTCTTACCAGCCATTCATCGTAAATCTGATTTTTGTAGACAGCACAGTCAGCAATCGTCCTCACACCAATTTTTTCTCCGGTCCCTTTTCCGAANCTTCCTTCACCAAGGTGTGTCATTTTGGAGAAGATTCGATGAGAAGAGTAGAAATGGCCCGGTTGGTCTTCAGACCAGATTACATCTTCNCCGAGCAGTTGTCGGTCTGGAAACTGATTCAACGTCTCCAGGGTAGATTGAATGACTGCTTCAACATTCGAAGTAATGCCAGCCGGTGTCTCTACNCGACAATCCGCAGTATAGTATTTTCGAATGTCTTCGATGTGCCTCTCTTCCCAGATTCTCTCAGTGATCCGCAGAATAAAATCCGTCATATCGGCAAATTCCAGCTCTGGTGCTGACATCAGTGCCCTCCCTCAAAGTTCAAGCAGTTCAGTAGATCAATTCCCATCTGCCCAAANAGATGGATCATATCCACAAAGACCCAGTTTTCGACATACTTCCCGGATTTACTTCTCCAGAAATCTATGCCGTTGAAGCAGATATCCTTGCCACTTGCAGGATGTCCAAGGTACGGTCCAGTATGTTTGGCTTTGACCCCTGTCCAACCAGAACTAGCAACGTAGTTTCCTTCTGCAAAAAGTGANTTCAAGTCGCAAACCCTTCGATCTGGAAAAGCAATCAACCAGGGTTTTTGATGGTTCTCCTCAAATGCTTTCAGACCTAAACAACCGCCGATNCCTCCAGGGCCATACCATTTGACATCTTGATGAAAAAAGTCCNNAACCCCCATACTGTTNAGGTTATGTTGGTCATAAAGATTCAGGCCCTCAAACANGAAATCTCGAATAAATNGCAGATTCACCTTGGTAACAGCTTGTTCCTGCTTGTCCAGTAGCACCCCGTCTTGAGTAATCGGTCCTGGATAAATCCCTGGAACCCCTTTGCAGGGTGGTAAAATGGGATGCTCGATCTGTTCAAAGAAATCAACTAGATCCAGCATCAGGTAAGTCTCAACAATCCTTGCTTCTTCAAATCGACAGAATTCTGCCCAACGGATCTGGATAGGTTGTTGGTTGGCAGGAATTCTTAGGCGGCTAATTTGCCAATCTTGCTGAAAAAAACCTTTGAAAAGACCAGTTCCTCCAACCCAGTAACAATTATCTGGACTGCCATCGGCTTTGCCACTGGAACTGCCACCAATAAAGATATGAGTCTGCCGCTGAAGATACGAGAATGCCTTGTANAGCGGAAGCCAAAATTCATCAATCTGTGCTTTTGGGGAAGACAATTGGTTGAGCGGTGCAAAACCAAACCAATTGGCATCCTGATTCTGGTATCGCAGCAGATGCTTTTGAATGTCGGCAGGATTTTGCCAGGCTGCCTGATNCCAATAGTCCCAAACTAACTGTTTATGCTGCTGATTTAGCTCATTATTGAATTTAAATATGCTCATTCATTNTCTGATTCTGGATAGTTCTCAAAAAACTCAGGGGATTTAGAGCCAATGAATTTAAGGACTTTTTCAATATCATAACCAGCTTGTTGGAGGACCNCCAAAATATCGATCAATACAAGATTTTCAGCGAGTTTTCTTTCTCCNGTAGANTCNTCTGTGGCAATCCTCCAAAAATCCATGTAGCGGATGCGAATTTTCTTACCAGTGGCCGGAATACCTAGCCATGAATTGGCAAAGGTAGTGTCTTGATGACCGGCTCCAGCTACCCAATCACCTTCGGCAACACGCACCAAATCATTAGCATGCTTATCCGGAAAGGCATTGATGAAATCTCGACGGTAGTCTTCTTCGAACTCTTGCAATCCATTTTTGGTACCCACTCCCGCGGGCCCTTCCCAAACCATGTCTTCGAACCAATACTTGTTCATCAGGCCAAGTGAATTCTGGTTCATGGCTACGTACATATCTTTGACTAGTTGCTTGTTGTCCTTTTCTTCCACTGGATAATCCTGATACTGAAGATTTTTTTCAACCCTTGACGGCCCCTTGAGTCAGTCCAGAAACGAGTTGCTTTTGAAAGACCATTACNAAAACAAAAAGTGGTGCGGTTATCGATACTGCTGCAGCTACAGCCTCGACTTGGTCTGTGGAGGTTGTTTCACGATTGAAGTACCCAGAAATCGCGGGAACCATCGTCTGGTTTTGTGCATCCAGTAACAGAGCCGCAACCAGGTAGTCGTTGTAAGCCAGNAAAAAGCTGAAAAGTCCCGCTGTCAGGACTCCAGGCCACATGACTGGAACAATCACTCGCACAAAGGCTTCCCCATGCGAACAGCCATCAATTCTGGCGGCCTCATCTAATTCTNGGGGGATATTCTGAAAGAATGAACGGAGCATCCAGATCGTGAAAGGCTGGTTGATCGATGCGAGTACAACAATNATAGCCCATGGCTGGCCGTATAAGGTCGGTGTAGCTTCCCCAAAAATAGGTCTTAGCCATTCTGCTGAATTGATGAACCATGGGAGGTAGCCAGAAACCAGCACAGAGTGGGGTAGAGCCCGGAAAACCAAGGCAGTCATGAGAATCCAGAATGCCCAGTTTGAACCAGAGCGAGCCAATCCGTAGCCCGCCAATGTTCCCACTGTCAGTGAAATGCTTACGACTCCAGTAGTTACAAGCAGTGAATTAAAGAATTGTTGGTAGAATTCCTGTTCGATCCAAACTGATTGAAAATGCTCAGTGGTCATCCCTAACAAGGGAGTCGACAAGAAAAAATCTGCCCCAAGCTGCTCCCCCAAAGCAACACTAAGCTCAGTNAGGGCGACAGCAGCAAAGAGCCATCCGATTGAGATACCAAGGTACAACCAATTCTTGGATCCCANATTTTTTTCTGCNTGCCAGCGTTTTATTCCCAGAAATGCCACCACTACCCAAAGAATTACCAACAGCAAATCAAAAAAGTTGATGGAAGCACCAGCGGATAGTGTTCCTGGGCCAAAAATCACGACAAGCGGATTGGCTGAGAAAGCATCCAGAGGATACTTCAGGCTCATCAACGTAATCCAAAGCAGAGGGAAAACAGCGATCAGACACCAAATGCCCAGAAATCCATTGCTGAGTAGCTTGAGGGATTTTGAAAGTTGGAGGCTCTTCGGAAGAANGATGGATTCAGACATTGATCATCCTGATTTGCGTTTCTGATGTTCTTGCCAAGTGCCACGTAAAGGAAAGATCAATAGAAATACGATCCCGATCATGGTCAGCATTGAAGAAGCGGAAGCTCGACTGATCATGCGGTTACCCGTTTCATCCAGGGTCAGGAAGTCATAAGTAAGCCATTGCAGAGAAATGACGTGGGCTTGGCTTCTGAAGCCAATTACCTCTTCAAAGACTCGGTAGGAATCCATTAAATGGATGATGCTGACAAAGAGTATTAGCGGACTGAGGTGTGGCAAAATCACCAATTTTAGCCTTTGCCAACGGGTCGCTCCATCGACAATTGCGCTTTCCAGAGTATCNCTACTGACTGTCTGAAGCCCAGCGTAAAAAACAATGAAGGCGAAGGGAGTAACGTGCCAGACTCGATAACTCAACATTAAGANCTCAATTGTCCAACCTTGGGCAAACATCGCAATATCGCGTTCCAGCCACCACTCCAGTAAGGCTGTAAGAATACCATCTCCAACAAAGAGCCATCTGATCGACAGAGCCCCAATCACTGGCGTTATCACAAAAGGTAACAATGAGATAAAGATGATGGGACCACGCAGTGACTGCATTACTTGATTAACAGTCAGGGCAACGAGCAGCCCCATACCTAGCACAAGTGGGAGAGTGATCAGGGTAAACGTGAGGGTGAAACGAAGTGCCTTGTAAAAGTTAATATTTGAAAGTTTTGCCCAGCTGCCCTCCTTAATATTCTCAAAGGCAACTTGANCTTGTANCAGATTTTTGTAGCTCTCAAAGCCCACAAAGATAGTTTCACTGATCTTCCGACCGTTTTCATCTAATTGAGGTTGAGTCCGGATTTCCATCGTGCATTTTTGCTTCAGGAAACCCGGTGTACACACTTCCGTTTCTACCTCCTCATACACAGCCCGAGTGACATGTACGCTTTGCCACGCAACGCTCATTAACGGTCCGGCAATGAACAGGAACATTAGAAAGAGCGATGGACCAACAAAGGCCAGAAATGTGCGATTTTTCATCGAGACTAGCCCTTCTTAGAGCAATCCCTTTTCTTTGGCTGCGGTTGTGTATTCCGCTTCGATGTCCATTAGCGTTTGATCCGCTGTCTCTATGCCTGTGAGGAAATCTGCAACGTTATTTCCCAGAGCAGTGTGCATCAAACCCATTTCAACTCCATTTGGGTAGGGTAAGGCACCGTTTTCAGCTGTTTCAGCGGCCCCCATTGCCATTGGGCCAGCTTTATAGCCATTGATCAACCAGACAGCAGCATCGTTGTTACTTGTGACCATTTCACGATCGATTCCCTCCATCAATAGCTGAAAGGCCTCATCCGCCTGTTGGTCTGTCATATTTTTAGCAAGCACAACTCCATCCCACCAGAGCGTTGAGGCAGGCAATGCACCAGATACTGGAGATGGTGCAGCAGCCATCTTAACTTTCCCTACAACCTGGCTTTCCTTCGCATCATCCATTGCTGCAGCTCTCGAAGCCCATAAAACAGCCATTGCAATTTTACCTTGTTGGAACTGCTGCTGGACATAAGTGGAATCTGCAACAAGATACTCTGGATCCATGTAGTGGGTCAGATTACGCATCATTTCAAGTGTACGGATACCCATGGCATTATTTAAATTGGGTTTGGATCCATCAAAAAAATTACCTCCCATACCCATGTACATATTCACGAACTCTTCAGCTAAGTTCCATCCGGCTTTGTAGGTCCCACCTAAAGCATATTGAACTTGTCCAGAAGCAGCTACTTTGTCTGCTGCTGAGAGCAACTCGAAGTAGGTAGTTGGCACCTCTAATCCCAAAGATTTGAAGATGTCCTCTCGGTACATCAGGTGTTGATTATTTACAAGCATAGCGATCGCCATGATTTGTCCATTGATGCGAATCAACTGATTGGGCTGTAGATCTTTACCATACTTGGCAACCAGATCATCCAATGGCCGAATGGTGCCAGCAGAGAGTAGAGGTTGAATTGTTCCATTGGAAACCCCGCCAAGTTGGTAAAGTGAGGGATTTGCAGCAAATGCGTCAGGCTGTTTTTTGCGAAACTCTGCATCTAATTCTGCTTCGAAATTTCCACATTCGCCCATGGCATCAGAAACTGCCTTCCAAGCTGCAAAACTGTTGGCAAGAAGACTTACCTTGCTCGATGGCTTAAATTCACATGCAGCGAAGCCCATCATAGGAGCAGCTAGAAAGGCTGTGAGTGTTACGGTGATCGTCAGGAATTTTTTAATCATGGTTCCTTTTTTGGGAAACAAATTGTTGGATTCAGGATTGATTCAGATGGAGTCCTGAATCCGTCTTAAAAAGATGGCAGGCAGCTGGTTTTAAAAAGACCGCCAGTTCCTGTCCCATCGGGGCTCGAAAATCTTTCGGCATCTTGACACACACCAAGCCGCCTCCAATTCGCAAGGTGATCAGGGTTGCATCGCCCAGCAATTCCATCGCGTAGACAAGACCCTTAAGTTGACCACCTTCCGAGACGATTTCGGCATCCTCTGCACGAAAACCAAGCGTTANCGGGCCTTCAGGTCCCGATAGCGGAAAACCTTTNTTTATTTCGCAAACGAATTGACCGTCCTGAATGCTCCCCTCGATCAGGTTCATCGGAGGGCTTCCAATGAAACCTGCAACAAAAACGTTCTGGGGCTGATCATAAATCTCCAAGGGAGAACCAACTTGTTGAATTTCTCCTTGGTTCATCACAACAACTCGGTCAGCCAGAGTCATAGCTTCTGTTTGGTCGTGAGTTACGTAAACCGTGGTGACCTTTAACTCATATTGAAGATTTTTAATCTGAGCCCTGGTCGAGATCCTTAGCTTCGCGTCCAGATTGGAGAGTGGTTCATCCATCAGAAAGACGTTTGGTTCTCGAACAATTGCACGAGCCAAAGCAACTCGTTGTCGTTGACCACCGGATAGTTCTGCTGGGCGTCGATCCAGTAAGTCGTTGAGTTCTACCATGCCAGCAGCCTTTCGAACACGCTGATCCTGCTCTGCCTTTAGAACCTTTCTGACCTTGAGAGGAAAGCAGATGTTGTCGTAGACATTCAGATTTGGATACAAACCGTAGTTCTGGAATACCATCGACACATCACGATCCTTGGGCTCCAAATCATTGACCTTTCTATTTCCAATGAAAATTTCTCCTGAAGTNGGATCCTCTAGCCCAGCNATNATTCGCATTGTTGTCGTTTTGCCACAACCCGAAGGTCCCAGCAGAACCAAGAATTCCCTGTCGGAGATCTCCAGTTGGAAATCCCTAACGGCGATAAAATCACCCCAACGCTTCCAAATATTTCGTAGTTCTAGGTCAGCCATGAGACATGCCTACGTCCAGACGATAAAACTTCGCTGCCGATCGCCAGGCGATATCTTCTTGCTCATCTTTGGAAAGGGAAGCTAACCAAGTCTGAAGTTGCTTTACACAATGTGCATAACTCTGCATTAGTCGATCAACAGGGAAGTTGCTCCCCCACATCAAGCGTTCTGCCCTAAAAGTCTTATATAATTTTTGAAAAATTCTTTCTGTATTTTCAGCATCCCAATAACTGTTGTACATCCCAAAGCCAGAAAGTTTGACATACACGTTCTGCAGTTGAGAAAGCTTTTCCACTCCCGCTCCCCAAAGTTCAAGACCATGATCAGTTTGGTCATAGGGACAACCGGCATGATCCAGAACAACTCTTGTTTCTGGATAATTTTCCAAAAATTTAGCAGCACCTTCCATTTGTTCAGGATAGAGTTGCAGATCGAAACTCATTTTAAATTCCTGCAGGAGGGAAAACCCCTTTTGCCACGCGGACTTTTCAAGTAGATCCTCTGATGTGAAAGAAAGATCTGGGCGGTCAGCCAGTTTCCCAATGATTTGACGAACACCACGGAATCGAGGNGATTGGGAATGCCGTTGCAGAACTTTGTGTAAATCAGCACTTCCCAAGTCAGCGAATCCAACAATAGCGGAAGGGATAGCNGATTTGAGGTCTTCCAACCAANAAGTTTCTGCTACCGGATCTGGTAGCGCTCCATCTGCCTGAACATGCACGGTCGAAATCAGCTCAACGTCNTTAGCTTCTCCAGCATCGTCTAGGTAATTTTTTGGAAGATAATTTCGTTGAATCNCCGTGGGATCTCCGAATGGCTTANGTTTGCCAAGCTGACGCAACCANACATAAGGCAGCGCCTGTGGTTCCCATAGATGGTGATGAGCGTCAATGAGTTTTATTGTTNAAGGCTCAGACATTTCTGGTTTCANNAGTTGAAATTACATAACCTGATGAAAGCCCTGAAGGCAATTTTGCTGAGGANCGGACTACTAAATCTCCACGAACTAACTCTTGCTTTGGGGCTATGGTGTTTTGGTTGATACGATCGAGAAGATCATTAACCGCATAATCAATCATTCTTTCAATGGGTTGCCTGATCGTAGTTAGATTGTAGCTGGGCCAGGCAGCCATTNGAATATCATCAAAACCAATCACGGATACTTCTTCAGGCACTTTTTTCTGCTCGGCATGGCGAAGTGCATCCAAAACACCGATTGCCATGATGTCATTAGCACAAAAAACTGCGTCAGGTGATTTTGGTAGTTTCATTAATCTTNTNGCCGCGTCAAATGCTCCTTGATAGCTAAATTNNCCCATCTCAATATAGGGTTCCAGGCCATGCTTTTTCAATTCTTCTCTGAATCCTCTCTCCCGCTCAAGACTTGTGGATGTGTCATGACTCCCGGCTANGAAAGCTANTTGATGATGTCCAGATTCCATTAAAAGCCTTGCGGCCATGCGGCCCCCCTGAATATTATCGCAGCAAAAAGAGCTTGCATGAGCATCTGGAACAGAACGATTGAACAGCGTGACTGGAACTCCAAGTCGTGCGCATTCATGAGCCATTGCGGAGCTGAGTGTCGCAGCTGTGAGTAGAATTCCATCAACACGATATTCCAGAAGCTGGGGGAGGATGTCGTCCAAGTTTTGATCACGTGTAACAACAAACAACATGACTCGCTGTCCAATTTGTTGAAATCGACGACTAAGGGCATCCAACACTTCCGGGTAGAAGGGATTTGTAGTCACATTGGCAATCACGATTCCTATAATTTTGGAACGCTTGGTACTCAGACTTCGTGCGATCGCATTCGGTTGATAGCCAAGCTTCNTNGCAGCCTGAAGAACCNTTCTTCTNGTACTCTCGGCGATGCTTGCACCAGGAGTGAACGCTCTTGAAACAGCAGACTGAGAGACCCCAGCTAATTTTGCCACTTGTGTGGATGTAGCGTTCACTTTTCGTTCAGCCACAGATCATCTCATAAAGATGGTATCACTGCTTGTAGCGACGTACTCGAATATCTGCTTGTTCTTTATGGCCTGCAAAGTTTTCTAAAGCGCAAAGCCTCGAGCAGTATTCACCAATCAGAGTACTCGCTTCAGGTGTCCTCACCCACTGATAGGTACAGGTCTTGAGGAATTTACCAACCCANAATCCTCCGGTGTAACGAGCTGCCTTGTTTGTAGGGAGCGTGTGGTTGGTTCCGATAACTTTGTCTCCNTAGGCGACATTAGTTTCCTTGCCAAGGAANAGAGCTCCGTAGTTGGTCATTCTTTCCAAGAAAAAGTTGGGATTCCTTGTCATCACTTGCACGTGTTCTGAAGCAATTTCATCGGCTTTGGTGACCATCTCATCGTAACTCTCACAGACAATTACTTGTCCAAAATCCCGCCAGGCTTGACTGGCAATTTCACCAGTTGGAAGAATCTTTAGCTGTCGTTNGACTTCTTCCATGGTCTCTCTGGCTAGTTTCTCTGAGTTGGTNAGAAGGATTGCTGGNGAGTTTNGACCATGCTCAGCTTGGCCGAGCAGGTCTGCAGCACAAAGCTCTCCATCACAACTTTCATCTGCAATGATCAGTGTTTCTGTGGGNCCAGCGAAAAGATCNATGCCAACTCTACCNTANAGTTGCCTCTTCGCTTCTGCAACAAAAGCATTCCCAGGCCCTACNANCATATCGACGGCTNTAANNGATTCTGTTCCCAANGCCATGGANCCCACTGCCTGTATCCCCCCAAGACAATAAATTTCATCAGCTCCNCCNAGGTGCATTGCNGCNATGATNGCTGGATGTGGTCNGCCNTCAAAAGGNGGTGCACATGCAATAATTCTTGGAACTCCAGCAACTNTTGCTGTGACTACGCTCATATGAGCNGAGGCCACCATNGGATATTTCCCACCCGGNACATAACAGCCGACACTGTTCACCGGGAGGTTTTTATGGCCAAGAATCACCCCNGGNAGCGTNTCTACTTCTACATCTTGTAAAGCTGAGCGCTGAATCTGGGCAAAATTACGNATCTGTGTCTGGGCAAAGCGAATATCNTCCAAGGTAGATTCGGGTACCTCCCCTAAAGCAGCTTGAATTTCATCCGGANTGAGNCGGAATTTTGGACGAGTCCATCCATCAAATTTCTGAGCTAGTTCCTGAACAGCAGCGTCCCCGCGNGACTCTATNTCTGCAAGGATCTGCTCCACAGTCTGGCGAACTTTTGATTGATCAGCCTTCGCATCTGCTGAACTTCTCCCTTCTTTCAGNTACTGAATCATCNTAATTCTCTACACTTNGATTTAAATTTCTTGCATANCTATGCAATTTTATATTNNACGAATAAAAGCTTAATCAAACCAAAAATCAAGTATAGAAAAAATCGCTTGACCTTCAACAAGGAGATTGGCANTAGTNTGCNTGTTTGCATANGCATTCATNATTTTTTNTGTTCTNATACATTTGTGGAGGTGAAAATGTGGAAAANCTTTTGTNCCCTTTTTTGTGGCTCCTTAATGGCTGCAAACGTGTTTGCGGCAGAAAATATTCTTCCTTATGGTCTTAAATCTGGAAAACCTTACGCTGG